>NZ_AOIG01000007.1:0-287839 GCF_000346635.1 Paenibacillus shenyangensis | reverse complement strand
TTAGTTTTAAAACACGCCCTAGTTATAATCACAAATTTTTTCATAATAAACTCCTTTAACTTTTTTTGGGGAATTACAGCCTCCCTCTTTTTATTCCACTAATATACACTCATAATGCAATAACGTTAATTTTGCAAAAATGTTACAGCTTTGCACTAAAATGTACCTGCATATTAATGGAGTTCTCTGGTAAGTTCAAAAATATTGAATGTTACAAACTTGGATTTCAATTCCTTCGTTAAGCTAAAATAGTACAAAAAAAGCTGCATCCAACAAGTTCCCATAACGCTAACCTGTTGAGTGCAGCTTCTTTTGTATTTTTACTCGCCTTACATAGCGAATTCATAATCATTTCACGCTTTGCGAAGAATTTGTCTCTCGCTCAGTTTTGAAAGCATATCCTTTGTCATAGCCTTCAAATCGTAGCGAGCATGAAATCCCCATTCTGTTTTTGCTGCCGTCGCATCAATGGAATGCGGCCAGCTATCCGCAATCGCCTGTCTCTTCGGGTCAACGTCATAATCAAGGATAAAACCAGGCAACTCCTCTCGAATTGCTGCAGCAATCGCCTCCGGATCTACGCTCATTGCGGTAACATTAAATGAGTTCCGATGCGTCAGTCGACATGAATCCGCTTCCATTAAATCGATGATCGCATTCAGGGCATCCGGCATATACATCATGTCCATATTGGAATCCTTGGCGATATAAGATGTATACCTGCCAGCCGTCACCGCTGCGTAATAAATTTCCACCGCGTAATCCGTCGTTCCTCCGCCGGGAGGCGTCATATAAGATATCAGACCCGGGAATCGCAGTCCTCTGGTATCCAAACCGTATTTGTGAAAATAATAATCACAGAGCAGTTCGCCGGACACTTTATTCACCCCATACATTGTATTGGGTCTCTGGATCGTATCCTGCGGGGTATTGTCTTTTGGAGTCGAAGGGCCAAAAGCTCCAATAGAGCTTGGCGTGAAAAATTGACAGCCGAGCACTCTGGATACCTCAAGGGCATTCATCAATCCACCCATATTCAAATTCCAGGCAAGCAGAGGTTTCTCCTCTGCCGTAGCCGACAGTAGCGCAGCCAGATGAATGATGGTATCCACTTCGTACCGTTTGGCGATTTCGAACATCGCCTTATCATTCGTCACGTCCAGCAGCTCAAATGGACCGGATCTGGTAATTTCATGGGCTGATGACCTGAGATCTGTAGCAATAACATAATCCGCCCCATAGATCTCGCGTAATTTAACAACTAACTCAGAACCGATTTGGCCCAGTGCTCCAGTCACCAAAATCTTGTTCATAAGACATTCCTCCCGAAATAGAATCCCGCGAATGCAGTTAGATCAGCTTCATTTCCTTACCAACTTTCTCATAAACAGAGATCACCTGTTCCAGCATCTCTTTGGTATGGGCAGCTGTCGGCATGTTGCGTATTCTTCCGGTCCATTTTGGAACAGTCGGAAACACGATTGCCTTAGCATAAACGCCTTCTTCATAGAGCCGTTTGCTGAACTGTTGAGTGGTTACTTCATCGCCAATGATACAAGGTGTGATCGGTGTTTCACTTTGACCTACATCATATCCAAGTTCGCTCAATCCTTTTTTCAAATCATTGCCGTTCTCCCATAGCTTCTCAATCAGCGCTGTATCATTCATCAAAATGTCGACAGAAGCACTGCACGCAGCGATCGCACCTGGAGGTAATGATGTTGAGAATAGAAATGGACGACTTCTCAGCTTCAACCATTCGATCAGTTGTTTTTTACCTGCTACATAACCGCCGACAACTCCGATCGCTTTGGAAAGCGTACCAATTTGAAAGTCTATGCGGTCGGACAATCCAAAATGTTTTACAGTTCCTGCACCTGCTCCCAATACGCCTGAACCGTGGGCATCATCCACATAAGTAATCAGATCGAACTCTTCTGCTATGTTTACGATTTCAGATAGCTTGGCTATATCACCATCCATAGAGAATACTCCGTCGGTGATGACCATAATTTTGTTATACTGACCCGATTCCTTGGCAGCTTTGGCCTGATCTCTCAAATCATTCATATCCGAATGCTTAAAGCGAATTACCTTGGCTCTCGACAAACGGCAGCCGTCAATAATCGAAGCGTGGTTTAGCTCATCGGATAAAATAGCATCATGCTGGTCCATTACTGCCGATATGGCAGCCATATTGCAGTTGAATCCCGATTGATACACGATAACGGCTTCCGTCTTTTTGAAATGGGCCAGTTTCTCTTCAAGCTCGATATGAAGATCCATGGTTCCATTAATAGTTCTGACCGCCCCTGCTCCTGCCCCGTATGTCTGTGACGCCTTAACCGAAGCATCGATCAGGCGGTGATCTGTTGCCAATCCCAAATAGTTATTCGAAGACAAATTGATTAGGGACTTTCCATCGATACGAATCACAGGTCCATTTGCACCCTGCAGTGTATCGATAACGTTATACAGACCTTTCGTCTTTAGATCTTCAATGTTCGTACTCAAAAATTGATCCAGTGTTTGGCTTGACATTTTATTCCCTCCTCGGCATACGAGTGTCCTTGTACAGGAGACATATTATGTTTGTAAACCCTTTCATAAAAGGAGATAAGCTGATTTCAATGTATCATCTTTCAACTTTTTTGTACACACAGTAAGGACAAAAAAAGCTAATACATAAAAAATATAGTAGCGATTTCTTCTCCATTTCTGGAAAGCATCGCTACTATATTTTTGTTTATCTCTTTTAATGCTCGGTAACTTTTTCTATACCATTATGTCTTTTATCTATTTCGTTAGATAAAAATTAACTCTTGGGATAAGCAATCACCTGGTTACGTCCTGCTTCTTTGGCTTGATACAGCGCTTGATCGGCAGCTTCGATTAGCTCGGCCGCAGTAAGACCTTCTTGCCATTCTGCTACACCAAAGCTCGCTGTCACCGTATATTTGCGGGAAGGCGATTCTATTTCCAGCTGCTTGCGGATTCGTTCTGCGACTTCTACTCCTCCACGATTCGGTGTGTGTGGCAATAGAATCGCAAATTCCTCACCACCATAACGCACAGGAATATCGCTAGGGCGAACCTGGAACTCAAGCAGTTTGGCCAAATGCTTCAGTACCAGATCCCCCTCGGAATGTCCCCATGTATCGTTGAACACCTTAAAACGATCCACATCCAGCAGAATCAGGCTAAAGGTAGTGCTAGGGTCTTCCTGCTTATACTGCTTGATCAACTTTTCCAGAACCACTTCAAAATATCGGCGATTCCATAGGCCGGTCAACGCATCGTGAAGAGCCATTTCCTGAATACGGTTTGTCTCTACTGCATTATCCATAGCCGTAACAATCATAGGAGACAGCAGCTCCAACTGTTCTTTGTCCTGAAGCGAGAAATGATTGACTGTTGTCGCAAACAGATTCAGCAATCCGACTACACGCGTTTCTTTTCTAAGAATAATATGCATGGAGGAACGAATGCCGTTCTCATACAGTTGATCGGTAATGGGACCTTCTGCCCGATATGTCGTCCAATCTGCATGCACCATAGAGAAACCACTTCGCAGCAGATCATAGATATCAATTGCTTCTCTCGTCAAAGGAATATCTTTGTGCGTAAATAGGCCGTTCTGAATAAATGCCTTGATGGAGAAATGACGACTGTCATTCTGGGAAATAATAGAGACCCGATCACATGGGATAAGTGCTGCCACTGATTCGAGTGATATCCGGTATACCTCCTCCAGATTACGAGCCTGATTCACCATATTAATCATTCGATAGGTTTCTTTGATCGTACGTCTTTCTTTTTTCATTTCATCAGACATCATTTCAAACTTGGAAATAAGTCGTCCAATTTCGTTCTGCTCTGTATATTGGGGGAGCTTGGCCTGGATATGACCGGACTGGTAGGAAGAGACTGCATCATCCAGTTCGATAATCGGCCGGGTAATTCGGGTTAGTCCAGATTGAAGAACATACAGCATAAAAAATTGAATGCCGATAAAGATAGCTCCAATAATAGCAAATAAATAGTATAGTCTATTCAACATGTCTTCTCGTCGATAATCGCGTAGATCTTCGACATATTTCATCAGTTCAGCTTCCTGATCACGAAATGCATCAAAATTCTGCTTGCCTCTTAGTAGCTCTTTTTCAGTAATGGTTCCACCTGCCATCACTTTGCGTACCTGCGGATCTCCATATTCAACCTTCCATTTCTCACCCGTTTCAATCAATCGAACGATGTCTTGATGAATATTCGGATTTTCTTCTATGTTTTCACTATTTTTTAATAATGCTTCGGAAGCTCGGATATAATCTTCCGTCCCTTGATCAAATGGTTTCAGAAATTGTGAATCTTTGGATAAGAGAAATCCTCGCTGCCCTGTCTCCTGATCCACCAGTGCTTTTTCCAGATTAAGCAGTTGAATTCTCAAATCTGCAGATTGTCGCACTTTTTGGTAATTATCCTGAAAGGAATGCCCCATGTAATCAAAACCAATGATGATGTTCAGAATGAAAATGATCATAAAAATGATATTAATTTTAATGAGGTTAGAACCAACAAACTTTTTATTTTGAATAAGATACTTCACTATATTTCTCATTTTGGGGTCCCTTCGTTCTTCCGTCCTTTTAATACCTATATCTGCATTTGGGAGCCACTTATTTAGAAAATAATGCATTATTTACAAATCATACCTCTCCTTGATTATTCACAGAGAAGAAATGTCCGCCAGTCTTACTGCCAGCTATCAACGACACAAAAGACCTGCAGTCACCACTGCAGGTCTTGATTTGTAAATATAATAGATGAGTATATATAGTCCCGTACTTCTATAGTTCTTACCAGAATCGCTCCTCATACCCCATCAATAGCGCAATGCCTTCTGCAAAATAGTAGTCTCCATAGATCAGGGAAACATCGACATTCTGCTGTTCCGGAAAATGACTGGTACCATGCAAAATAAGTCCTTCCTCTGTCTCCGACTCCCATGCTCCATATCGGCTGTATAGCGAATGCAGAATCTTCTCTCCGCTTTCACGATACATTCGTGCTTCCAGCTCGCCTACCTGATCTGCCAGCAATAAAAGTCCACATGCTGCACAAGCTCCAGCAGAAGAATCACGTACGGCAGAATCTCCTTCCGGTGAACGAAAATCCCAATAAGGTACATGATCTTCAGGCAAATTCGCCATGAAGAAATGAGCACTCCGTTTGGCTGCATTCAGATACGCCGGATTCCCTGTATATTGATAACTCAGACTCATCCCGTAAATTGCCCAGGCTGTACCACGCGACCATGCCGAGTCAGGCGCATATCCTTGTCCGCCTTTCACTTCCAGCTTCTCCCCGGTAACCGGATCAAAAGCTACAATGTGGGATACCGATCCATCCTCACGGTAAAAGTGCTGCAGTACAGTATCTGCATGCCGGGTTGCGATATGCAGATACCTCGGGTCGCCAGTTACCGAGGAGGCCCAGTACAGCAGCGGCAGATTCATCAGGCAGTCGATAATCGCCCACCCTTCCAGCCCTTGACCATTCCATGCGCGGATAAAGTTCCCCTGGGCATTAAAACGGGCACTCAATAGATTGGCAGCGAGTAGTGCTCTTCGCTTGGAATCCTCGTCTCCCAGAATGCGGTATCTGGCTCCGCTCGTCAGTGTCCACATAAAACCAATATCATGATCCACCTTAGCGGCATCTGTCAGCAGGACATCCAGCTGACGCTCACAGGATTCTGCAGATGCTCGTAACTCTTCATCCCGAGTATCTCTATATACCAGCCATAACAAACCCGGCCAGAATCCAGCTGTCCACCATGCTGCCGGTTCCAGCTTGTAAGTTCCATTGACACTGGCGTGGGGAAATTGATCTCCTATACGTGTATGTACTCTTTTAACTTTGTTCTTCGTTTGTTCCCATGCTTCCTGTACCCATTGTGGTTGTGCAGTCATCTGTTCTTGCTCCTCTCGGTAATATGATTTCTAGTTGTGACTCGGTACCGCCATATCGATCGGGAAGGCTTTGCCGGACCATGCCTTTTGCGCTGTCCATTCTGCTTGTCCCTGCCAGAATTCATGTTCCGGGGCAAGGCCAAGAGCGAGAAATACAGTCGTACACAGATACAGACTACCTGTCGAGATATACCCTTCCCCGATATCCGGCTGATTGCCTGCAAACCCGATCTGCAGCCAGCCTTGCTCATCAAATGTACCCGGCATCTGAATCTGACGGCGAATCACAGCGGTAAGGGCACCGCGTACCTGAGCAGGCATAACCTCTGCCGGCAGATCCTGTCTCAGTGCCATCAGGGACAGATGCTGAAAAGCACCAAACCGATACGCGAGAGATCTCCCTATAGGCGGATAGGTTCCTTCCGGCGAAATCATCCGTTCCAGAATACCAGCATAACGTACAGCCCGCTGTTGCACAGGAACACGAAGAGCATCCCAGTCACTGAACTGGTCACCCATCATATCCAGAATATCCACCAGCATCGGCTGAATGACAAAGCTATTGTAATAATCCCAGTGGAACTGAGGACCATCTCCATAGATGCCGTCTCCCTTATACCACTGTTCATGCTGTCTGATCGCGTAATCAATGCGCATGCGATCCCATATCTCTACACCCATACGGAACAACACCGTCTCAATCATTGCACTGAACAGCAGCCAGTTGCTGAACACAGGACGAATCTCACGTGTCGACAGCAAAGCAGTGATAAGCTGCGCCTGAGTCTTCCCGGGAAGCAGTTCATACAGCTCATGAGGTGCACGAATAATCGCATGAGCCAGAAATGCAGCATCGACCAGAGGCTGCCCACCTTCAGTAAAATTCATATACTCACTGGAATCCGGGTCTACAGCAGATTCGATCGCCTGCCTCGCCAGCAGAGCCATGTCTGCTCGCTGCTGCCCTTCCTTTCCGGTACGAGGACCGTGTTCCAGCCATGGGGATATACCGGCGAGAGTTCGTCCCAGCGCTTCCAGATGGGTATACTTCGATCGGTCTGCTTCTACAGGCATATCCCGGGTCAACCGGCGCTCCGATAACGCCTGAAGGACAGGATGGGCAATCTGTATAAGTGTCTTCACCCAATACGTTCTATCTTCCGACATGATGTATCCTCCTTTGATCAGCCTGTCATTTCAGAAAAAGTATAGTGATTTGTAACCGTTATCACAATAAACTATAATGATCAAAAACTGACCTATCGTGCTTGGAGGTAAAGAAAGATGATTACGCTATTAGCCTGTGGATATCGAACGATCCACCATGAGGGGATTATCAGGAATCGCCCTCATGGTTCGGGAAACTATACTTTTATATTTTTTAACAGCAGAACCGAATTAAAACTCCATGAGCATGTAATGGTGATCGAGAAGAATACATTTGTTTTTTTTCGGCCGGATACTCCCTATTTCTATCGTGAACTGGAGAGTCCTTTTATTAATGACTGGTTTCATTGTAATGGCGAAGAGCTAGAGGGATTTCTTACAGGTCTGCAGTTTCCGCTGGATACGCCTGTAGAGGCATCTGACCCGATGATGATCTCACGCTGCATGATGGAGCTGCAGCATATCCACCGGCTCGATGGACCTTTGCGCGAGCGTATTATCGATTGCGACCTTCGCTCTTTTTTGATGAAGCTGGCTGATTTACGTCAGCGTACAGCTCCGCATCAGCTGCACCGATATTATACTGCCTTTGCGGAGCTGCGTAATGATCTGTACCGGTCGCCTCAGCAGAACATATCGGTTACCCGACTGGCAGAGAACCTTAATCTGAGCAAATCCTATTTTCAGCATATTTACAAGCAGTTATTTGGCTGTTCGGTGGTGACGGATATGATTAACGGAAGAATGGAACATGCCAAATATTTGCTGGATCACAGCGAGATGTCGGTGACGCAAATTGCCGATGCCTGCGGTTATGAGAACGACACTCATTTTATGCGGCAATTCAAAAAGTTTGTCGGCAGTTCACCGAGAAAATATCGATTCCGAAGTGAAACTTGAGCCTAAAGCGGTGCTAACAATCGAAGTTTACTTTTGCATGTGGTCATACAAGGATATTTACGTTATTTTGAATATTTGATGATTACTGGTATCATAAATGAAATGATTCCGATAACATACATCCTATTATTTCATGAACAGGAGTGATACCAGATGCTGCGTATTTTGTTTGTCAATTTCCCTGCAGAAGGTCATGTGAATCCAACGCTCGGTATAACCCAGGCGTTTACAGCACGTGGTGATGAAGTACACTATATTACTACAGAAAAGTATCAAGAAAGACTCGAAGCGGTAGGTGCTATCGTTCATCTGCATCCCGATCTGGTGCGCACCGCCTTGATTGACACATCCAACCGGGAAAGCATCAATGAGTTCATGAAGATCCATATTCGCACATCACTGGATATTCTGGAAATCGCCCGTCAGCTGTCAGATACGATGGCATTTGATCTGGTATTGTATGATCGGTTTGGAGCAGGCGAACTGGTACGGGACATGCTGAATGTTCCCGGTATCTCTTCTTCTCCATCTTTCCTGATCTCGAACAAGCATATGGCGACCAATCTGTTCCGTCCGAATGCAGAATCTCCAGGTCAGCCGGATCCATTTGTAGCAGAGTCTCTGACGCTGATGAGAGAAAAATACGGTGTTGCTCCAAAAGAAATGGTGCAATTTATGAATAATTCAGGAGCGCTGAATATTGTGTATACCAGCCGATATTTTCAGCCGAATGGCGATCAGTTTGAAGAACAGAATCTGTTTATCGGTCCCAGTTTCCCCGAACGCAAAGGCTCTGGTGCTTTTCCACTGGATCAGCTCGCCAATCAGAAGGTACTGTATATTTCCATGGGTACGGTGCTTAATCATATCGAAGAGTTCTTTAATACGTGCATCGAGGCATTTACGGATTTCGATGGAATCGTGGTAATCGCTGCCGGTGAGAAAGCCGATCTAACCAAAATCAATCCTGCTCCTGCGAATTTCATTATCTCGTCCTATGTACCTCAGCTGGATGTACTGCGCCACACCGACGTATTCATTACCCATGGTGGAATGAACAGTGTGAATGAAGGGATTCACTTTGAAGTTCCACTTGTTGTACTGCCTCAGGACAAGGATCAACCAATGGTTGCGCAGCGTCTCACCGAGCTGCAGGCCGGCTATCGAATCACCAGAGATCAGATGAATGTACAATCCCTGCAAACAGCAGTCCGGGAAGTGTTATCTAATCCCGCTTACCAGGAAGGCGTTCGGAAAATCAACCACAGCTTCCAGCAGTGCGGCGGTACGGATGAAGCACTTCGTCATATCGATGCCTATTTGCAGCGTGTACAAGCATAAGTGCTAACGGTAATGAATTGTACATTTTATGCGTAAGGGTTAGATCTTCAATAGGCTCTGGTTCACTTACACGATTCGTTTGATCCTGTGTCTTGCTCAAATATATCGTTCACACAAAAAAGTCGTACCTGATGAACTGCTCAGATACGACTTTTTGTGCTGATGAGTATTAATTGATACGATGATGATCTGCTTATGACTTGCGATCTGGTTGAATCACACGAATATTCGGCTGCTCAGGCTGCTCCATACCGGTTCCCAGATAGTAGCTGGTATGCGGCGGTTGATTGTAGCCGGTATTTTGCCACGCAATACCCAGCCGGTAGACCGCATCATGCATCAGCGTTACCAATCGGTAATTGGTCTGCTCGGTGGTGGAATAGATATGCAGTTCGGTGCTGTCCGTATTGCGAAGCACCAATTCCTCACGCCAATCACCCAGTATATCTGCCTGCAGAGCCGGATTGCCCTTGGTGTCATTATTGGACAGGTTGCCAGTGAATGTAATCAGATTACGCAAGCGCTGATTGGCGTAATCCCACTTATCAATCTTGGGTACACCTTGCCGGACAGGTTCTGTACTGAACGTATGATCCAGCAGTTCACGACTCAGATCCCCGTCCCACCAGATGGCAAAGTTGGAAGAAGGAATACTACTGGAAATCTTCTCTCCTGCTGCTGTAAAAAGACCCCCTGTTGCACTGTTCCACTCTCCATCAATAGCCCACATCTCAGCTCCCGCATGTCTTGGATCGATATCAGCACTCAGTCCACGCCCAACATCAATACCTAGCTGTGCCTGTCCCCAGAGCACACGGCCGGTTCGGGCGTCTTTGAGATCAGCGGAATAAGGGGCATCCGCATGCTCCTGAACCGCCCATTCTTCCAGGCCCAGACGCTGAGGATTCAGATCGCTGACATGCATGGCATCACCATGTCCAAGTCCGCTGACCCAGAGCCCTGATCCATTATGATCGATAGCCGCAGCTCCTGTGATAATCTCGTCTTTGCCATCGTTATCCACGTCGGCCACAGACAGTTGGTGGTTCCCTTGTCCGGCATATTTCTCATTGCCTGGTGTGCTGGAATCAAAAGTCCAGCGCTTGGTCAGCTTGCCGTCTCTCCAGTCATAAGCAACCAGTACCATCCGTGTATAGTAACCACGCTGCATAACCAGACTTGGTCGTTCGCCATCCAGATAAGCGATCGCAGCCAGGAAGCGGTCGACCCGGTTACCGTAGCCATCTCCCCACGAATTGACATCTCCGCGTGCCGGTTCATAATTCTCTGTAATAAGTTCACGGCCTGTTGTTCCTTCAAAAATTGAGAAATATTCGGGACCAGTCAGAATATAACCGCCGTCATTGGCATAACGGGCACTGGCATTACCAATAACTTTGCCCTGTCCGTCGACAGTTCCATCGGCTGTACGAAAAGCTACTTCGGCTTTGCCATCACCATCCAGATCATATGCCATGACATCCAGGTAATGTGCACCGGAGCGAATATTCGGTCCCAGTGTGACCCGCCATAGGAAACTGCCATCAAGCTTGTAGGCATCGACGAGTGTACTGCCGGTATGACCACTCTGGGAATTATCCTTGGCATTGGATGGTGCCCATTTAAGAATGATCTCGTATTGTCCGTCTCCATCCAGATCAGCAGTAGTGGCATCATTGGCGCTGTAGGAATAGACTTCACCGGTAACCGTCTTGCCGTCTGCCGGTTTGCGCAAAGGAATACTCAGATGATCGGCATTCCATACTTTGGCAGTTTCGGACTGCTTGGGTCCTACTTTACCACCTACGGCTTGTACATAATACGTAGACTGACTGCTGCCACCCTTATCCATAAAGTTTGTTGTACTGCGGATCGGACCAGAATTTACTTTTTTGCCATCCCGGTACAGGTCAAATCCGATAGAGTCCGGATCGGTACCAAGCAGACGCCAGCTTACATAGACTCCGCCGGATTGAGGAATAGCTACCAATCCGCGATCCAGATATTCCATCTGCCGAGGTGGCAGTTTGACAGGAGTCTCCTGGATCGTTACTCCGGTAGATTCGCTGCCATCTTCAAAAGCGGCTTTGACAACAAATGTATAAGTTGTGTTGTTTTTCAGTTTATCGATGGTAGAGATATACGTTCCACGCGCGACGGTATTGACCAGCTTGAGCTTTTGGTTTTTCTGTACCTGATAAATATGGGCTTCGGTATAGGTAGGATCAATCGTCTCCTCCCATCCGATCTTCACTTTGCCGTTATGCGGTTCGGATACGACATACTGAAGATCCGGGTATTTCTCCAATCGGGTCACATTCAGTGTATAGGTGCGCGAGATATCCGAATACGTATCGGAAGTCACTCGAACCGGAATGCTGGTCGTTGCTCCATCCAGAGTAACTGATGCGGAAGTACCGCTGGAAGCAGTAGCCTGCCCCACACTGAGCTGCACTTTATCAGCATCACTTGCTGTAGGTGTAATATCGAGAGTATTCACGGAATAAGGCACTTCCATCTGGTAATTAAGGACAGATGGATCAAATGCCGGAGTAAAAGCAGGCGTAAAATCTTGTGACTTTACCTGCAGGCTGCTTAGATTCAGATCCAAATTGGTAACGTGTGCATTTGTGAGCTGAATGGTTCCTCCATCTCGTCCCAGATACAACCCAAAGCTGCTGATCCGTGCCACTTTGTTACGGAATGAATCCTGCCACTCAGCAACGATGCTACCTGTAGATAGATCGGTAATGGTCGTTGTATATGTCTGTGCAGAAATATTAATTACATATTGCAAGCGATACCAGGTTGAAGGATCATAAGCAATCCGGTTAGACGATTGCGTGCCCTGAATACTGCCTGCGCCCATACCGGTATTCACGGCGGCAGCACTGGTCGCATTAATCTTGCCATCCATCATGTACAGGGAACCGCCGTTATTACCCGGTACGCGAATATCAAACTCGGCGATAAGCCCGCCCGTTTGTGCAGCAAAACGCTGACCGATATAGGAAGAACCGGAAGATGTATTTTTGATTTCGGCATAGGTCATTCCAGTTACCGTCTCTCTGGCAATCTGAACTACAGGTGCACTGCCTTCTTTGCCCCAGGCGTTGCCATTGCCTATAGTGAACGGTCCCGCCGGATAGCTGCTAAAGTCTTCATTCACCAGTACTGTATTCTCTGCCTTTACAGAAGCCGGAACAGCAGGAACGACAAGCGACAGAATCATAATAATCATAAGCGCTTTGGACACTATCTGCCTTGTTACAGTTTTGCTTTTATAAAAATGCATAAATGAAATCCCTCCTTGTATCTGATCTATTCCATTCAACACGATATTGCCAAATAATATTGAAGCGCTTTCAAAACACCTCCTGCCGATTACTCTGGTCAGTACGTTACCTGAATCCATATAAAGTCTAGCAGTTTCCTATTTACAAGAAAACAGCTAATTTGTACATATCCATGTTTATTCGGAATTATCATTTATCTGACGTGCAGCACTTCGCTATTTTCATATGTAAAAATCCGGAGCTACAAAATAGCATAAGAGATGTGCAGTGTAGCATATATCCGATCATCAACAGGAGGCGATAGATTTGTCGGTACATCAGAATACATATACCCATTATCTAATGGTACATTTTATTGGGGAGCAGCCGGATGGAGAACAGATTTACTTTTCACTCAGTCAGGATGGACTTCATTGGCATGATCTGAATCGTGGATTGCCTGTTCTGCACTCTACAATTGGTGAAAAAGGAGTCCGCGATCCTTTTCTGATTCGTGCAGTGGATAGTGGCAAATTCTATATTATCGCTACCGATCTGCGGATTGCCAGCGGCAAAGGCTGGTCGGCAGCAGTTAACGAAGGCAGCCGGGATATCGTCATCTGGGAATCGGACGATCTGGTCAGCTGGTCTGATCCATGGACGGTAACGGTCGGTACAGCTGATGCTGGCTGCGTATGGGCGCCGGAAGTCATTTACGATGAAGTTGCCGGTGATTTTCTTGTCTTCTGGGCATCGGCTACATTGGATCCCGGAACGAATGAGCGTAAACAGAAAATCTATAGCGCGCATACCCATGATTTCCGCACCTTCACTTCGTCGGAATTATATATCGAGCGGGACAATCATATTATCGATACCACGATCATCGCTCATGAGGGAATCTATTACCGTTACTCCAAAAATGAGACTACCAAGAATATCTTGGTAGAGCAAAGTAATTCGCTGGATCGGGATTCTTTTGTACCTGTAGATGCTCCCGTACTTGAAGCATTGGAAGGCGTCGAAGGACCGCAAATTTTCAAATTAAATGACCGCCAGGAATGGTGTCTGATTGTGGACCGGTTTGCAGAACATAAAGGATATCTGCCTCTAATCACTTCGGATCTGTCCAGCGGAGACTTTCGTGTACTGTCCGATACAGAATTCGATATGGGACAAACCCAAAAGCGTCATGGTAGCGTCATACCGATCACGGCAGCCGAAAGTGAACGTCTGCTGGCAGCTTATGGCGCTGCTTCGCAAACTGTGACAGAGTAAAGTGTACATTACATCGTATGCATCTATAGCGAATACAATCATATAGCGGGAATCGTGTATCTACACAAGGTTGGTAAGTACGTGCCGACAGTTGAATACGAAATGCAGCTGCCGAAAATGTAAATATGCAGCTGATTATTGCAGATGTACAATGTTCAAGTCTGCCCGGATTGAATGAGTCGATAGACAAAAAAGCCGTGAGCAATTTCACGGCTTTTGGTCTGTTTTAGAATGGTTATACGATTTTGGCTAAATAGGTGAATATTATTAATAGCCCAATTCAGGAGCAATTCCTCATGAGTGCTTACTATTCAATATTCAGCATTAATTTCCATGCTTCCTCGATCTTGTGCACACCGGCTGCAACGGATTCCTTGCCGAGCAGAATATCAGTAAGATTAGGGGTAAAGTCGTTAAACATCTGCGAGCCTTCCGGAATCAGCGGTCTTGCTTTGGCAACATCGACCTGTGCTTTGAAGCCCTGGATAATCGGATCATTGGCCAGCGTCTGATCATCATAGACACTCTTCTGCGTAGGTAGTGTTCTCAGTGTCTGTGACTGCTGGAGCTGGGTATCCTGACTAGTCAGATACTTGATAAGCTCATAGGCTTCTTTGGGGTGCTCGCTATACTTGGAGACGACAAAGCTATGTCCACCTATAGGAGATCCCTGTCCTTTGGGTCCTGCCGGAATCTGCGCAATCCCCAGATTATCGGCATCCTTGAACTCCTTGCCGTTCAGAAGTTCCAGAATCGCCCATGGACCATTGATAATCATAGCCGATTTGCCTTCAGTAAAGTCTGTCATCATTCGGCTATAAGAATCATTGAAATCCGGGTATTTCTGTGTTACGCCTTGCTTTTTTAATTGGTACATAAATGAGAATCCCTTCATGGAATCAGCCGAGGTCACTTCGATCTTGCGATCATCACTGATCGTTCCTCCACCGAATGCCCATAGATAAGGCAGTGCATAATAAGAGTCATTGTTCAGATAAATGCCGTAACGGTCGCCATTCGAGACTTTCCGGGCGATCTGCAGCAATTCATCCATCGTCGCTGGCGGAGCAGAATACCCTGCTTCTTTCAAAATTCGCTTATTGTACAGCAGAGCAGGCGCTTCCAGTACAGAAGGCAATCCATACAGGCTACCCTGATATTCATCCGACTTGAGTGCTGACTCTACATAACCACTTTTGTCTTTGGCAGTGGCCAGCTGATCAAGTGGGTATAGCAGGTCCAGATCCGCAAATTCCGGTATCCAGCTGTTGTCTGCGCGAAATACATCAACTTGCTCATTACTCAGCAGCGCAGATTTAAACTGATTGGAAGCTGCTCCAAAGTCGACAGATGCCAGAGTGACCTTGATATGCGGATGCTCTGCCTGAAACGCATCGACCCGTTTTTGCAGAAACTCGGTCTGCGCCCCTTTGTCGGTAGTCGTCCAGAAGGTTAATGCGACATCCTCAGTCTTGGCGCTGGAACAGGAAGCGAGTGTAAAAGTCATCAGTACAGCACTTATAAGCAAAATTAATTTTGTTCTCATTGTCCGTTTTCCTCTTTCGCCAGTTTGAATTTGCCGATCAGATCGCTTAACTCTTCTGCCAGACTGGCAAGAGCTGCCGATGAGGCGGAGATCTCTTCCATTGAAGCCAGTTGCTCTTCGGTCGAAGCAGCAATACTGTGAGTACTTGATGCATTTTCTCTGGCGATTCCCGATATCTGATCCATTGTAATGACCATCTTCTCTGTATCTTCCTTGATATAAGCGGTAGAGTGAGTAACTCCCTCTATATCCTGCTCTACCTGCTGGATCAGCTGCAGAATGCCTTCAAAGGAATTGCCGGCTACTTCGATCAGCTGAATTCCTTTTTGTACTTCGAGCGTACCATGAGTCATTTCTTCCTTGGCAATGCCAGCTTCATGCTGAATCCCGGTAATCAGGGAAGCAATCTGATTCGCGGAATCTTTGGACTGCTCGGCGAGCTTGCGTACTTCTCCTGCAACCACGGCGAATCCTTTGCCCTGTTCGCCTGCACGTGCTGCTTCGATACTTGCATTTAGTGCCAGCAGTTCCGTTTGCTTGGTTATCTGCATGATGAGCTGGATCGCCTGCCCAATCTGATTGGCCTGATCGTTCAGTCCGGACACGATCCGGTCGAGCTTGGTATTGCTTTCATCAATTACACGTACCTGCTGAATCGCATTGACCAGATCCAGCTTGCCCTGAGCTGCCGTTGTAGATGTCGTATGCACTGTACTCAGTACGGTCTGATTATTGGCTGAGATCTGCTGCACATTATGGGACAGCTGATTAATGACCTGCATATCATTATCAATATGATTGGCCTGTTTCTCGGTACCTGCTGTAATGTCCTGCATAATGACCGCGATATGTTCCGTTGCTGTGCTCGTCTGTTCCGCGCTGGATTGTAGCTGTGCAGATGATGCCGCTACCTGCATCGACACATCTCCTGCACTGCTGATAACCGAGCGCAGCGATTGGGTCATTGTATTGAATGCTTCTGCCAGATCGGTCAGCTCGTCTTTTCCTTTGAAATGAAGCTCTTCGACGGACAAATCGCCCTGTGCGACAGTGATCGCCGATGTCTTGAGCAGACGAATACGACGGATCAGATAGTTAGACAGCAAAAAGGCAATAGCCAGCGACAGCAGAGTGGCAGCTGCAGCCATCACAATATTTACAAGCAGACTGGTCTGACTCGTATCCGCAATCTGTTCCTTGTACTGCTGAACTTTGGCTTCTTCTTCTTTGACAAAGGATAATAAGGAAAAGGCAACCGGATCGAATGAACGCCGGGTAAATCGTTCCTGTGCGAGCGTCAGGTTACCTGCTTCTCTTAGGCTCATAATGTCTTCGGCATTTTTCTGATACGTGTTCCAGTGGGATTCGAACTGCTGAATATTGTCAGAAGCTTCTCCCTGGGTAAGCACTTTCATATGTTGAACCATTTTTTGCACCGATTCGGCATCTGCCTGATAACGACTTTTAAAATTATCCTTGAGATGATCAGGCGCCAGCAGATAATGGGCACCATCGTCATTAGCCATGCGCGCAAACAAATTAAGCATCTGGGCATTTTCCAGACGCTCTTGCGCCAGCATGATATGACTGGTTAATTGGGTGATCCGCTGGGTCATCGTATTGGATACGACCACCGTCACCAGTAGAAGCAAAATAATAGAAGCAAAACTCAAATATAACTTCCAACGCATTGAAAAAGACAAAGAACTTCCCCCGCTTCTGTTGATTTAAGCTACTCATTTAGTAAGACTATGTATTCTATCGACATATATCTACATAAAATGAAGAGAAAATAAATCCTCTGTCATATATTATTTATACCACTTAATTAATATTTTAAAGTAATTGATCATTGTATAGCAGTTTAACTAACATATCGATCTATTGAAGTGCAGATAACAGCGATATATCTAACATTATTTATACATTTATATTACAAAACAGAACAACTATACTATAATACATCGTTTTATTCTTTCTCCTCATAACGAATACCCTCTGCTCGTTAACAGAGGGTATTCGTTAGATTGAATTCTGCTAATAACCCTTAATTATTGCATCACTGCCAGCTTATCCGTATCTAGAGAGTTGGTGGACGGGATTCTTCTTGAGCAGACCCTTCTTCGAAAAAGCGGGCAATTTCTACAATCATTGCGCCCATTCGTTCCAACTCCGGTACGACGATGCGCGTTATATTTTCATCACGCAGCGCATCTGCAGTAACTTTGCCTACAGCTGCTGCCAGCACTTGATGGTTAAATGTATTCCGAAGATCTTCTTCCTGCCCCTGTTCTCTTGCATAGTCGAACAGATACTTAACCTGTACCTGTGTGGTGAAGCTGACCGCATCAACCTGATGCTGGAGTAATTCATCCATCAGCTGTGCCAGTGTATCTCTGTCCGGTGCCTGGTAACGATAAGGAAGCACCGCCTGTACATTCATCTCCGGCTCGCTGCTGATAAAGTCATGCAGCTGGGACGTAAGCTCTCCGTGTAGCTGCAGCCATACCTGACAGCCTTTAAAGTCAAAAGCACTCAGCTTGTCGACCATATTGGCGATCGTCCCGTCGTCTGCACTGACCACAGGATGAACACCGGATTTTTTGAGGTAGGCATTGGTACGATAACCACGGCATGCTACTTTGGCTTTTTGCAGACGCTCTTCAAGCAGTGGAACAATTCCCTGGCGCTCTGCTGACTTGTAAATCGCCTCATAACCGATACCTGTGGTGAAAATAATCCAGTCGGCACCCTGCTCGGTCAGCTGCCGAACATCCTTGTCGATTTCGGCAGGATCGGCAGGCATTAATCCCTGTAAAGACCGCACCAGTGCGGTTCCTCCTCTGCGCTCAATCACTTCTGCCATATCCTCCGGAATTTTGGAGCCGGTAATAACGATCGTTTTGCCTTCGAGTTCTTTAGCCATTGCCTGATTCGCCTCCATTTTTTGGAATGCCAATATGCACCTGTTCTCCGGTTAGCAGCACTGGGTAGGTTCTGACCTGACCGGTATCCGGATCGAGCACCTGTCCATCGTCCATCCGGATGCGCCAATCACAGATGGGATCGAACAAAATATGCTCTGAGACCATCCCTTCAACCAGTGTACCGCCTTTGGGACCTGGGCTTTTATTTTCGAGAGCATATAGTTCGCCATCGGATGTTTTGAACAGAGCAATCTCCTGTTCATCAATAATCACCCGTCTGCCCACTCGTTCCAGAAAGTCATGAGTACTTCCAACCTCATAATACGTATAATTGGGATCTGCTGCAGATGAAGACATCGATATATACCTCCTTACGATTGGGTCGTCGAAATCCGCACATCATCAAACATCTTCTCGCGCAGATTCTGATTATCCAGAATTTCATTCCATGGTTCCTGTACCTGGCTTAGTGCCAGTTCAATTCGCTCTACCAGAGCATGGCGGTTGTCCAGATCGTTAACAACAGTATCCATAATGCTCTGCAGACCGACTCTCTCGATCCAATCCGAGGTACGTTCCAGGTATTTACCGGTTTCCCGGTAGTGCTGGATAAAGGCAGCTATGATCTCCAGCAGCTCTTCATCTGTTTTTACTTTGCAGAGCAGCTCTGCCAGCCGTGCCTTGATTCCTCCATTCCCGCCAACATAGAGCTCCCAGGCTCCTTCGTTACCGACAATCCCGATATCTTTGGTAGATGATTCGGCACAGTTACGTGGACAGCCATTCACTGCCATCTTGAACTTGGCAGGCATATCCAGACGCTCGAATCGCTTCTCGATTAGTACACCCATCGTAATGGAATCCTTGGTACCAAACCGGCAGAACTGCGAGCCTACACAGGTCTTCACGGTACGTAGTGCTTTGGCATAAGCATATCCTGAAGGCATCCCTAGATCTTTCCAGATATTAGGCAGGTCTTCTTTTTTGATTCCGAGCAGGTCAAGCCGCTGTCCACCGGTCACCTTGACCATTTTCACATTATATTTAACAGCAATATCCGCAATCAGGCGAAGATCTTCAGGTGTCGTGACACCGCCATACATGCGGGGAACAACACCGAATGTTCCGTCCTTCTGAATATTGGCATGCATACGTTCATTCACAAAACGGGAATCGCGCTCATCCACATGCTCGGCAGGCCAGATCATGCCCAGATAGTAATTGAGCGCCGGACGGCATTTGGAACAGCCTTCCTTGTTGTTCCATTCAAGCGCATAACGGACCTCCTGCGAAGTGATCAGCCCTTTTTCCTTGATCTCGCGCACAACCTCGTCACGGCTGAGTGATGTACAAGAGCAGATGGTTTCTTTTTTGGCAGCAGCAGAATCATATTGATCACCGAGCACATACTGCAAGATCTGCTCAATGACAGGACGGCAGCCTCCACAGGAGCGGCAGGCGCTGGTAGTCGACTTGATCTCTTCTACTGTCGTGAGTCCATTTTCCGTAATCGCATCGACAATGCGTTTTTTGCTGACTCCATTGCAACCGCATACAATCTCTTCGTCTGCCAGATCAGCTACTGTATTCTCTGTATCGGGTGCTCCCTGTCCCACAATAGCAGTATGAATCGCTTCGGTCATGACTGCACCGGTACGAATCCACTGCT
The DNA here is from genome assembly GCF_000346635.1 of Paenibacillus shenyangensis. Lineage (NCBI taxonomy): Bacteria > Bacillati > Bacillota > Bacilli > Caryophanales > Paenibacillaceae > Paenibacillus > Paenibacillus shenyangensis. Next base: position 267,764 of record NZ_AOIG01000007.1, on the reverse strand, counting down.
GCAGCCGCGAAGCTTCGCGTCCATCACCTACGAGTATGCCTCCGACAATACGGCCTCCACGCATAAGTACTTTTTTGTAAATTCGCCGCCAGTCATCATGCATTCGCACAACTGCCAGATCCTCAGCGTCCATGAATTCACCCGCCGAGAATACATCAACGCCCGAGATCTTCAGCTGGGTCGATACAACAGATCCTTCATATGGCGGTGTCTCAATATCACACAGATGCTTGGCCAATACGGCGCCCTGTTCAAATAGCGGAGCTACCAGTCCATAGGAAATGCCGCGATGCTCATTACATTCACCTACTGCGTATACATCAGGTGCCGAAGTACGCATATAATCATCGACCAGAATTCCGCGGTTGACTGCGAGTCCAGCAGACTGAGCCAGTTCGGTATTGGGCTTGATCCCTGCCGCCATTACGACGAATTCAGCTTCCAGTTCGGTTCCATCTGCAAATCGTATTCCGCTAACACGTTCATCTCCGAGGAATTCGGCCGTTTGTTTACCTGTAGCAAATTGAAGACCCTGACTCTCCAGCTCTGCCTGCAGCATATGCGAAGCCACCGGATCAAGCTGACGCTCCATGAGTTCACGGAATAAATGAACAACCGTTACATCCATTCCCAGCTTGAGCAGTCCTTTGGCTGCTTCCAGACCAAGCAGCCCTCCTCCAATGACAGCAGCTTTACGATATAAATCTGCGGCATGGAGCATTTGCTCACAATCTGCAATATCGCGGAATCCCACGATCCCCTGCTTATCTACGCCCGGTACCGGTAGCATAAATGGACGCGAGCCTGTAGCAATCACCAGACGGTCGTAGGGTACGACCATGCCATTACTGGCTTCTACTGTTTTTTGTTCTGTATCGATTGCAGTGACATGTGTTCCTGTGTACAGCTCAATACCATGAGCATCATACCAGTCGCGATCATTCAGAATGATTTCCTCAATCGATTTACTTTTTTCCAGTACATACGACAGTTGAATCCGATTGTAGTTTGGATACGGTTCGCTTCCAAATACCGTAATCTGATACGTATTTGGAGACAATTTGAGGATGTGTTCCACGGTATTGATACCCGCCATTCCATTTCCGACAATTACCAGCCTTTTCTTCCCATCCAGGTTTGTCATGTGTCGGCCTCCTTATTATGACAATGAGTTCGGTTCAACCATTATTAACCTTCCAATTTACTGTAAAATCAAAAGAATACATAACCTCTGCATCTCAGCGATCTTCATGATCTGGCCGCATGCGCTCTCTTGAGGTCTCGCGGCCTGAAGTAACGGGCTTCAGTTGACCGGCTTTGCCAAGTCCGAATGGCGGCATATTAACATAGATGGATTCATAGGCACCGGCTTCCACTGTATAAGTCTCATGATAGATACCCACTGCTTCGCCCACGCTTGCTTTACGATTAAAATCCTGCCAGGCTTTTAGATGGTTCGCTCCTCCACGTGCATAATGTTCCAATTGTTCATAGGAACGCCAGTATTGCACAATTGATAATCCCCTTCCAGAGATAAAATAGGATGCATCCAGAAAGCCCAGACTTTTATTTGCATATAATTCGCTTAGCATGGGTCCCATAGAGCGCATAACCGGCAGCCAGCGATGTACAGCCATCCATTTGTTAATCCGTACGCCAATAATGAACACGACAAATGGACCTTCAATTTCAGCCATTTGGCGACCTTTTATAACAGAACCCATATCACTTGCCTCCCTGTTTTGGCTTCACTATATTCTTATATTGATCTACCATCCTCCCTTCATCCACACAAGTTACAAATTTACCAAGTAACTTTTCTAGCAAAGTATAACATTCCTCTGTATCAATTCCGTTAAATATTATATTAGATTCCAATAAAAGGAATATTTAGTCATAAGGCAGCATGATTTACGTACCGGGAATCCATATGGCAGCTGCAGCGATATGCAGCCAGCGCCTACCAACAATGCTTATGCATCATACGAATAGGGGAACGAGGGGATAGTATCGATGAGAGCAAGTCGCATCCTGAAAAAAGTAACGCAGCTCGCACGCAAACCGGTTGTTCAGATTACCAGCGCAGCAGCATTAATCACCATTTGTTTCCTGGTTCCGGCAGACATGATCTCTGCTCCTGGTGGGACAAGCATCTACTCAAAAGGAGAAGAATCTGCTTATTTGTCTGGAGACGACAGTAATATTATCCAGATTCCAACCGATCCTCCTACTCTTATTTCCGAGCTGCCGGAAGCTGAAGAACCAGCTAATGTCAATTATGTTGCAGGCAATATGATCAGCAATGAACCTGGAGGTAAACTTCCGGTTCGCGTAGCAGTCGAAAGAGAAGTGAGCGATTCCTCCTGGCTGGAAGACAAACTCACTATTGGACCGAAAGAGGCTGCGCTTACTGCAGATATGCTGCGCAAAGATGGAGGATCCATCGGCATATTCGGCATGCCTCCTGCCGAAAAAAAGCAGGTAGGCGATCTCTATTTTACCTTCAGACAGCGTGCAGCAGAACTATTCTCTGTATCCCATCAAGGGGTATTCATCTATGCACTGTATGGCCAGCTCATGCTGCCGCCCGATACGGTAGCCACACTGATTGGTGATTTGAAAATACACCTGCATACGGATCATGGAGCTGCCAAGCCAGAGGGAGCTCAAGGCACACCAATGGAATTTATCAATGATTTTCCGCAAGATGGTATCTGGTTGAATCTGCCGGTAGAGAATCTGGATATCGACAAACAAGATCTGCCCCGGCTGCAGATTCATGCCTCTTATCCAAATGGGCAAAACGAATACCTGTCCGCAGAGCTTACCGCCTATGACGATAAATATCCACATGGAATGAAATTTGAAGCCAAACAAAATGCCATCTATACTGTTGTGTTGCCGGGTGCCTGATTGAGAAGGACTTCATTAATGCTGGAACAGCCTGTTTGCCGGATCGTCAGACAGGCTTTGACAAGGAGAGTTATGATCCCATGACACTGACTATTCATACTGTATTCAAAAAAATGATGTTGTTATCTGCCTTAACTGCTATTCCGATTGCATATACCGTTATCGGTCACTCTGCACAGCCATTTGCAGGATTGCTTCCTTCTCCCCACAATGAGACAGGTCGTTATCTGGTTAGCTATAGCAGTGAAGATGGCAAACAGACTCTCTCCAGATTTTCCAGTAATGACAGTCATTCACACATGATCGCTCTTGATTATCTGAACATGGTAGCAGTTACCCTGACACCGACCCAGAAAAAGGAACTATCCCGTCAGCAGGGAATCTCCCATATTGAACCAAGCCTCAAATATAGGAATGTTATTCAGAGCAACTCCGTTCAGTCGATAAGTGTGACCAAAGGGGAACAAGCTTCATGGGGATATCAGACGGTAGACGCCGAGATTGGATTCCAGAATCAGTATACCGGCAAAAATATAAAAGTAGCGATTCTGGATACCGGCATCTCTCCCCACTCCGATCTAAAAATAGCGGGCGGTGTCTCTACAGTCGATTATACCTCCGAGTATGTGGATGATAATGGTCATGGCACATTTGTCGCCGGAGTCATCGGAGCGCTGAACAACGGTAAAGGACTAATCGGTCAAGCACCGGATGCCAAGCTGTACGCTGTAAAAATCCTCGACAAGCAGGGAAGTGGTACTACAGAAGATCTGGCTGAAGGATTGAACTGGGCGATTCAGCAGAATGTAGATATTATCAATATGTCCATTTCATTTCCGGAAGCTTCTCCTGCTGTCGAACAGATGCTGCAATCCGCTCATAGCAAAGGAATCCTGATGATCGCATCTGCCGGCAATCATGGTACTGCAGATGCAGCTGCCGATACGGTCGAATATCCTGCACGTTCACCTGAAGTAATGGGAATCATCACCGTGGATAGCCAACTGGAACGAGCTGATTTCTCCGCTTCCGGCAGTGAAGCCGATGTGGCCGCACCCGGCGTGTCTATTATCAGTACAGCTAACAATGGGAAATACGAGCTGCGTGATGGAACTTCCGTCTCTGCTCCTTTTGTTACCGGACTGGCTGCAGTGCTAAAAGAAGCCTATCCGAACAGCACCAATGAACAAATTCGGCAGGCAATTAGCTCCAATGCTGTGGATCTCGGTGCACCAGGCAAGGACAATCTATATGGATATGGTCTGATTTCCTATCAGCATTTATTTGGTCCTGCTTCTCCGCTTGGCAAATAAAACCAAATACAATAACAAAAAAGTTCAATTCAAAAACAGACCCTATTCGCTTGATGGAATAGGGTCTGTTTTCTTATAGGTTAATCTGTTGATTCATGTGTGCTTCTGAAATAATCCACTACGATCTGACGGAACTCCATTGCAGCTTGCGAAATATAACGGTTACAGTTCCACAACAGGGCGATCTCTCGGCTCAATTCGTAATCTTCAAGAGCAATATAATGGATCGGCTCATACGGATCTCTGGCTGTTCCCGGCATAAACGCAATGCCTATTCCCATGGCTACCAGAGTACCCAGTCTCGCAGGCTCGTCTCCTTCATACACATATCGGGGTACGAAGCCAGCAGATTGACAAGCAGCATCGACCTGATCGCGTATCCCATAGCCGGTTCTTACTCCCACGAATGCCTCTCCTGCAAGCTCGTTTAGAGAAACATACTTTCGTCCGTATAAGCGATGTCCCTCCGGAACAGCCACCATAATCGGATCCTTATGTACAATCTGGCATTCAATATCCTCTCCCTGTACCGGTGGAGAGGATAAGCAAAAGTCTACTTCTCCCCGCTCAAGCAGTGCTGTCATTTCCTGAAGAGCAAGCATCTGCACATGAAACTGGATATCCGGTCTTTGTTTGCGAAATTCCTTTAAAATACCTGGAAGTGTGCTTGCTGTAGTCACCGCCAGCTCAAGCGTAATCGATTCCCGATGAGCCAAATCCCTGATTTCCTGCTTTCCCTGCTCCAATTCCAAAAGCGCTTTTTGTGTACGACGCAGGAATAATCGTCCTGCCTCATTCAATCGCAGATTTCTGCCAGTCCGATCAAATAATGCGACTCCCAGATCTTCTTCCAGACGCTGAATCGTTTTGCTAAGCGAAGATTGCGTGACATGCAGATATTGGGCAGCTTCGGTCATATGCTCCGTACGAGCTACGGTTATAAAATATTGCAGTTGAAGCAGTTCCATGGATTTCCTCCATTCATTCCTTACAGTCAATGAGATCATAACATAAAATGCATTGGAGTAAATGAATGATTTCTTCTACGATAGGATTATCCTATTCTGAAGGAGGCGTTAGATTATGAGTACACGCAGTTGGTGGCTGATCATCTCGATCGGATTGGGAGTTATGCTGAATCCACTGAACTCATCCATGGTGGCGGTAGCAATTCCTGATTTGCAGCATACCTTTCAATTGAATTACACTGCAGTATCCTGGATTATCTTTTCTTTTTATATTGCCAGCGCAGTGACTCAGCCTGTTATGGGTAGAGCCAGTGACTTGTTTGGCCGCCGTAAAATCTTTTTGGCCGGACTGCTGGTTTCTCTGATCGTCTCCCTTTTAGCTCCATTCTCACTAAGCTTTGGATGGCTGATTGTGTTCCGTATTTTGCAATCTATAGGTACCAGTATGATGGTGGCGGTCGGAATGGCAATTGTACATATTCATATTACAGAGAAACAGGCTGCTGCGCTGTCGGTATTATCCATCTTTTTGTCCGGGGCTGCTGCAATAGGTCCTTTTGTTGGAGGATTATTGATGTACTGGTGGGACTGGCGGGCGATTTTTTTGATGAATATTCCTGTGATATTAGCCAGTACGTTGTTAGCAAGGCAAACGATACCTGTTGATAAGCCATCCGTGCAGGACATGGATCATATGACCTTTGGCAGATGGATGAGACGAATAGATGCAGCGGGTATTTTTCTTTTTACAACAGGACTTGTTGCTTTGCTGCTTGGGACATTATCCGCGATATCAGAAGATGCCCTCTCGGGGTATTCCCTTGTGGAAGGCATAGCAGGTGTTATTATACTGGGAGGTTTTGTATGGCATGAGCTGCGTACCGATTCTCCATTTATTCCTTTGCGTACGTTTGCCCGGTATCCTGCGATGACATGGATCAACATACAATTTATCGTGGTCAATCTTATTTTTTACGCTATCTTTTTCGGACTGCCTTCTTATCTGCAGATTGTACGCCAGATTAGTGAATTGCATACCGGTATTCTGATGTTGAGTCTGGGGTTATGCTCTCTTCTCGTCTCTCCCCTGGCAGGGCGATGGATTGATCGGGCTGGACCGGGACCTGCGCTATTGTTCTCTGCTGTACTGATGACACTCGGATCATTGGGACTGGTTGCTCTGGGTCCACATTCAGGTATGATCTATATTTGCCTGACGCTTGCTGCATTTGGTATCAGTAACGGGCTGAATAACGTAGGTATGCAGGCTGCCCTTTTTCAGAATTCACCCAAGGAGATGATCGGTGTAGCTTCAGGGTTATTCAGTACTTCCCGATATATTGGAACGATACTGTCGTCCCTGTTGATCAGTATCGTAGCAGGAAGACAATTCACCTTCGCCGGATTTCGGATACTGGGCATCGTGCTTACTGCCGCGGCATTACTGTTGGTCTTCATGAATTGGCATCAGCAAAAAAGACAGCAGCATACGATCAGTCCAGATCATATCTCTTGAGGCAACTGTTATTGTCAGGTCATGATGGGCAACAAATACATTACTAAATCATTGCTCCCCTGAATCCTGTGATTTTTTCTTGCGAATCTTGGGTTGGGTAAGATGATAGCTGTGTTCTATCATATCCTGAATTTCTTCGAGCGGAATCTCGCCTTCCAGATTCACTGTATTCCAGTGTTCTTTGTTCATATGATAGCCAGGCTGCACATCCGTATACAGCGTCCGCAGGAAATCTGCTTTGATCGGATCACATTTTAGATTGACACACAGATGACCATGACGCTGAAAAATAAAAGCAAATGACTTTTTGTTGCCGACATGCCGCATAACTGTCCATGTCTCGTCAAATGGATAGTCTTTGTAGACACCGGGATAAGATAAACAGTATTCGATCAGTTCTTCTTCGTTCATTGGTAACCTCCATCTGAGCTGTTCGTACAGACTTTGTACAGTCCATATTTACATGTTATATTCCACATTCAGCATACCGTAAGTACAAAAAGCAGGCAATCCAAGCCCGCTATACAAAATGCCCAATAGACAAATCATCGATGGATGTCTGTCTATTGGGCTTATAATGTATTCTATTCATAATAAGGAACTATTGGCAAAATTGGCTTATCGAATAAAGCGCATAGATTTATTGGATCTGGTGCAGATAGCTGGGAATCATCGTCTCAAAAGACGGGAAAGCATAGATAAGCTTGTCTGCTTGTTCAGCTGTCAGTCCCAGTGTAATAACTGGCGTCAGGCTGTTGATGATTTCCAATGCTTCCTGGCTGTACGCAGCAGCTCCGACCAGCTTGTGTTCCTGATTATAGATCAGGGTCAGGTGCGCCTCTGTATCATTGCGTCCGGCAAAGTCCCACTGTTTGCCCAGTTCAATCGGTTTAATGGTATACTCTTCCGATTTCTCTGCATCTTCGATGCTAATACCAATCTGGGCGATTCTTGGTACAGTAAAGGCAATCGTAGCGATCGGTGGATACTCAATCGGCGTATTAATCATGCCCAGCAGGGAACCCGTCAGATACTTGGCTTCAAATACAGCGGTTGGCGTCAGTCGCGGCTGTGTTTTATCAAGAATATCTCCTGTCGCATAGATATGCGGTTGTGAGGTCTGCAGACGATCATTCACCACAATTCCGTGCTTGTTATATTCTACACCGGCTGCTTCCAGATTCAGCTGATCGGCATTAGGTACGCGCCCGGTTGCATTAATAACCAGTCCTGCAGTTAAATGCAGTCCATTTTCCGTAGTAACAGCCAGCTCGCCATTTTGCTGTTCTACTGCGGTGACATGATCATTAAAGTGGAACTGGATACCGTCCCGCTTCATTTTCTCAATCAATTTGTTAGCGTAGGGCTGAGGGAATCCATTAAGTATATGGTCCGAAGATTGAATAACATGTACTTCAGCACCTGTCTTCACCGAGATTGAAGCCAGCTCCATGGATACATAACCTGCACCGACAAATACAATGCGCTTCGGCAGTTCCGGTAAATACAGGAACTCATTGCTGGTCTGCATATATTCCTCTCCCGGAATATTGAGTGTAGCTGGACGATGACCGGCTGCGATTACGATATTCTCTGCTGTATACTGCTCGTCGTTTACCGTAACGGTATGGTCATCCACAAAACGGGCTTCGCCACGAATAATTTCAATACCTGCCTGCTTCAGATTCTGTTCCATCTTGTCCGGCAGTGCTCCGAGAATTTTATTTTTGTGATCCATCAGTTTCGACCAGTCCAGCTTGAATTCACTCGTCAATCCGGCTGCACCAAACAGCTCGGCATCTTCCATTACTTTGATCGGACCATCCAGAATAATCTTGGGATTACAGCCATAGTTGGTACACACGCCCAGAATCTTGTCACGTTCAATCATCGCTATTTTCTTGCCGGATTGGCTGAGCGGCAAGGCGGCATTCCATGCTCCCTGTCCACTACCAATAAAGATAATATCGAATTGTTTAGTCATAATGATCCTCCCGCTTTCTGTAGATTAAAGTCTTGATTAACAAATGGAATTAATAGTGCGTAATTAATTAAGACTTTAAATGATTTTGTGCTATCTATTTACTATTACCCAATAACAGAGGTTTACCACAGCTTTTGGGAGGATCATTTTGTAAAAAGTAAATCTTCTTCATTGGGGTGTGCTGTCGGATAAGCTGTTTAACTCTCGATCAAACCATATTTCGCAAAGCTTTTATGCAGCCCATCCTGCTCCAGCGTGTCAGTAATATCATCGGCGATCTCCAGCAATCCAGGTCTGGCATCAGCCATGGCAATCCCAATAGCACAGTATTCCAGCATCTCGGCATCATTCATTCCGTCTCCGATTGCTATGGTCTGTTCACGAGACAATTGAAGATGATCCAGTAGATCCGCAATAGCAATAGCTTTGTGTATACCGGGAATCATCAATTCGCCGCTGTTCGGTCCGAATAGGGGAACCGTACATTGGATGACTTCGAATTTGCCATCAAACTCTTCCCGGATCTGCTCAAAGGGTAGTGCACTGTCCAGAAAGCATACTTTATTCACATCATCTTTATACAAATCAGCTTCGTCATAAGTCAGTCCCGCAATAAAAGGATGCGGCTTCTGCTCCATTCTCTTTCTTGCTTCAGGATCATTCTGGATATCCCCATAGATCAGTTGTTCCAGTTGGGGTTTCAGACCGGCACTGGCATACAGCGCCGAATTGGACTCCAGGTAAAATGCGATATTATGCTGATCAAAAAAATCTACCATATAACGTACATCTTCCGGCTGCACCTTTTTGTGATACAACACTTCGTCTCCGATCTCCACGTATCCTCCACCAGCCCCGATAAGTCCATCAAACCCAATGTCCCAGATCGAATCATAAATTTCTGCTTTGGATCTTCCTGTACAGAGGAACAGCAGATGTCCATTCGCCCGCGCCTGCCGACAGGCGTTTGCAGTAGATTCAGGTACATGTCCATCATCATCGACCAGCGTGCCATCAATATCAATAAATACAATCTTCTGTTCCGTATGATTCATGATTTACCATCTCCCTGATTATGAAATAAGCTGCTAAACAGCTTGATCTATTCATTACTGTAAATGTTGAAACGGGTTACATGTCAATTCTTTCTATACGATCTTCATCAGTGTACGTATAGACAGAAAAGCCACTGGAATTACTCCAGCGGCTGGTTATTTAGATTAGGCTGCAGCAGTTTGTTTCTGCATATGATATTCAAATGATCTGCCATCCAGCGCAATATCCTCGATGATACCCGGAGTGAAATCATAGCTCTCTGTCAGATCACTGATCCCGTACTGTGCTCCAATCTTCTCCATACCGGCATTATATCCATTACCGATCGCATGGAATCGCCACTGCCCTTTATACATATACAGCGCACATAGCTCCAGAGCTGTATTCTCCTGACACACACTCATATCTACAGCATAGCAAAGAATCTCCCGGTTATCGTAGGTTAGCATCCGAATATACAGCTGTTCGGGTGCTCCTCCCGGCATCACCAGTTTAAACAGCACTTTATCCTGACTGGCCTGCTCAATCGCAGACAGATTAATCATATACTGCTCCATATCCTCTGTCGGCAGCTCTCTGCTATCAATATGCATCATGCCGATTGTGGATTTGTTACCGAAAAAAGTAATATTTTCTGCATCCAGCAGCTTAGATAGGATTGGTACGATGCTCTGTAATTACGGACGGAACTCATGACAAGACCACTTTGTTCTCTTTTTGTATACTCTGTATGACGCGGTTCATCCACAAAAAAGCGAATCTTTCTGCAGATAGACAGAGAAAGGTTCGCTTTTTTTATGGTGGATTTTAACACTTGAAGCAATAATGAAGAATACAATTTTATCCATTTTACTTTTTTGTTTCACTTTTCAAAAAGGCTTCGTCCCTGGAAATCCTCACCTTGTCAGCTGGAAAGTGTTTGCTGAAATAACTCCGAACCCGCACATGAATATCATTTGTATACCACTGTTCAAAACCATGCTCCCTGAACAGCCGTGGCATCTCCAGCTTCTGTGATCGCTTGCCTCCTGCTCCATCGCCGATTGTCAGCGTATCAATCCAGATATGTTCTACTGCTTCTACCAGCATCTCAGGGAAAGCCGGAGTAAATGGCAGTACCGGTGAAAGGGCTGCCTGAGTAGCAATGCCATATTCACGAAGCTGCCGCAGTGCCTGGATACGTACACCGATCCCCGGAGCATAGGGAGCGAAGATTCGTTTGACGTCTTCCCGATCCGTCTCGATAGTCATGGAGACGAGCAGATCACACTTTGCGCTTAACTGACCCAAAATCTCCATATCTCTTGCTACCAACGGGCTGCGTGTCTGAATCTGCAAATAATCAGGCGGATGATCCAGCATGGCTTCCAGCAGACGGCGTGTAATTTCGGCCTGGCGTTCTGCTGGCTGGTATGGATCTGTCGCGGAGGACATGAAGATGTTGACGGGTTTGCCTTTGGCACGGAGCTTGACGATTTGTTGACGATAGATCTCGGCAGCGTTGATCTTGATATCCAGCCATTCTCCCCAGGGAATATCCTTGAACTGCTGAATCGGCATCTGGCGTACATAACAATAACTGCAGGCAAAAGCACAGCCGCTGTACGGATTCAACGAGTGAGTGAATCCCACATCCAGATAACCTTTGGCTTCGGTAAGAATTTGCCGAGAGATCGTCTCTGTTGTCTGTATGTGCATATATGTTCCTCCCTGGCATCATTAATATCATTTATTAAGTGAATTTGTTTAGTAAACTTTCTTTTTGGCTGTTATTTAGGCATACTAAGTATATGGTTGTTTACGTTACTACGAGTACAGGAGAGAGTTATGGAAAATCAGATAGAGCAGTTGAAGTTGATTCGCAATAATATTACGCGTTTTATGATGATGTATGAATTTGCCTTAAAAGAACTTACCACAAAAATCGAGATTCTGAACGACGAATTTCATGTGCTGCACGAATATAATCCTATCGAACATATCAAATCCCGGATCAAATCACCGGAAAGCATTATGAAAAAGTTGCAGCGTAAAGGCTATGCCCAGAGCCTGGATGATATCAAAGAGACCGTCAGAGATATTGCCGGGCTGCGTATCACCTGTTCTTTTACCGAAGATATTTATCGGGTATGCCAGATGCTGACCAACCAGGCGGATATCAGTGTGATCGAGGTCAAGGATTATATCCGTAACCCCAAGTCCAATGGGTACCGCAGCCTGCATATGATTATTCAGGTTCCTGTATTTATGTCGGACCGGCAGGAAGATGTCTATGTGGAAGTACAGATTCGTACGATTGCAATGGACTTTTGGGCGAGTCTAGAGCACAAAATCTTTTATAAATACGAAGGTGCTGTTCCCCAGCAGCTGCTGAATGAGCTCAAGGATGCTGCAGACTCAGCCACCGCTCTGGATCACAAAATGGAACGACTGCATCACGAAGTACAATCGATCAAGTCGGTCGACAAAACGGAGCCGGAATATGAGCTGGTCCAGAAGCTGACGAATGACAATCAGCTGAGTATCCCGGAAGCGCTGATAAGACTGGTTAATCAATCACTCTAGCCGCCTTTGGGTCAGCAGTAAAACCGGAGTGATCCCTTTACTAAAAGATATCAGTTATATTAGCTATAATGAAAAGTCCGCAGCAGCTATACAGCCGAAGCGGACTTTTTGCTGATGCATATCTAGATTTTTTTCACATAATGATCATATTGCTTGTCCAGCTCCATGCCTGCACTTTCATATAACGCCTTGGCTGAAGCATTGTCTACATGCGTTTGCAGGATCACTCTGGCAGCACCCATCGTTCTGGCGAAAGTAAAAGCATGTTCCAGCAGGGCGCGACCTGCTCCTCTTCCCCGGCTGTCTGCTCTAACAAACAAATCATTCAGCATATAAATACGCTGTATACCAATCGAAGTGAACAATGGGTACAGCTGGGTAAAAGCAATTGCCTCTCCTCCGTCATATGCGAGGAAAATAATGGATTCGTCTTTTTGGATACGCTCTTCGATAAATGCGCTGCAAGCCTCCTGATTACGATCCTGTCCATAAAATACCCGGTACTGGTCAAATAATAAAGTAACATCCGCAAGATGTTGCAAATCCGCTTTTACAATGTTCATATTCATGCTCCTTTTTATCTGGGTATGCCTTGGATCGGCTATTATCTTCTAGTATGCTATCTCGCTGATCTATACAGTTCATCTGATTTCCTATATAGTATTCATAATTTCTGACATTAGTAAAAGGTACAAAATAGATTATATTAACATGTCAGATGCCTGAAACGAATGACATGACCTGTGAAAGGAAGAATGTTGTACCATGAATGAACTATTAATCAACCTTAATGACACCTATTCCAAATACATACAAATCTATCACTTTATCCGTTCGCTGATTGAAGATGGACAGCTGGAGGAAAATACAGCTCTACCTTCGATCCGCCAGCTTGCAAAACAGCTCGGGGTAAGCCGTAATACGACACTTACCGCCTATGAACAGCTGCTGGCAGAAGGTTATATTCGCAGCGAACCCAAAAAAGGATATTATGTAGAGCCTGTTGAAGAGTCTATTACAGGGTTAGACAGAAAAGTCTCTTCTGCAGAACTGCACATCCCCGATCATCCGCGTCCACTGATCGATTTTCGGATTGGCAGTGTGGACGGTCAGGCTTTTCCTTTGCAGAAATGGCGCAAGTGCACCAATACGATCATGCTCCAACCCTACATCTACACCTACGGTCATTATCAGGGAGAGCCCGAACTGCGGATGCAAATCGCACAGTATCTGCTGCAATCCAGAGGAATACGTACATCCATGGATCAGCTCATCGTAGGCAGTGGTACTCAGCAGCTGCTCCTGCATCTATCCATACTGCTAAAAATAAACGGATATGATTCTCTGGCTGTAGAAGATCCTGGCTATGATGGGGCACGTACCTTATTTCATATGCAAGGTCTGCAGACAGAGCCGGTTCAGGTCACTTTCAGAGGAATAAATATATCAGAGTTAAAGCGGTGCAAATCCAGAATCGCTTATGTTACGCCTTCCCATCAATTTCCTACCGGAGCAGTGCTACCAGCAGCCGAACGTTATCAATTGCTCAAATGGGCAGAGGAACGCCAGGGCTACATTATCGAAGATGATTATGACAGTGAATTCCGTTATCGACATCAGCCTATTCCTGCACTCGCTTCTCTGCAGCAGGGCGCTCAGGTCATTTATCTAGGCACCTTTTCCAAAGGATTCCTCCCGTCCATTCGTTTGAGCTATATGATACTGCCTCCTGTTTTGATGGAACAGTATGCCAGAATGTTTACCTTTGTCGAGCAATCCGCTTCGGTGATCCATCAGCAGACGATGGCTTACTTTATGGAGCAAGGTTATTGGAGCTCACATGTACGCAAAATGCGGGCGATCTACCGTCGCAAAATGCAAGTATTGGTCAATGCCCTGCAGGAATCATTTGGTAAACAGATGCGGATTATTGGCTCCCATTCGGGTCTGTATATTCTGGTGGAGCTTCAGCAGTCCGGTCATGAAAATGAACTGATTCGGCAGGCGCTGCATCATGGAGTACAGGTATATCCAACAAGTCGTTATTATTCCTTATCGGAAGTGGATCGAAAACCGACTGTTCAGCTAGGCTTTAGCAACCTTACTATAGAACAGATAGGTGTTGGGGTTCAGCTATTGAAGGAGGCATGGGGCAGAGTATAATAATGAGTTTAAGTAATGTAAATATTTACTTATGTATAATATTTCTTTTTCTAATTAAATAGTGTAAAATTAATTGTTGTACTATCTATTATGGAAATTGAAGGAGTGTACTGATATGAAAGCCATTATTGTCGAACAACAGGAAAATGCTAACGGGCTGAAGCTTACGGACCTCCCTGCTCCTGTACCTGCTCCCGGTGAGCTGCTGGTCAAGGTTCACGCCGCAGCGATTAACCGTACTGATATTGTGACTCGTGAAGGCAAGTCCGGCTATGCGACCAATCCGATTCTGGGTGTCGAGATTGCCGGTGTAGTAGAGAAAGTGGAAGGCACCTCGGATTACGTGTCAGGTGATCGTGTAATGGGTCTGGTTAATGGCGGAGGCTATGCGGAATATGCCGTTATGCCGACAGACCGGGCGATGAAAGTTCCTTCCATCTATACCTTTGAACAGGCAGTAGCAGTTCCGGAAGTGTTCTTGACTGCTTACCAGACACTGTACTGGATTGGCCGCTTACAGCCTGGTGAGTCGGTGCTGATTCATGCCGGTGCCAGCGGCGTCGGAACAGCAGCGATACAGCTCGCCAAAAAACTCAGTAATGCCAAGGTTATTGTAACAGCCGGTTCCCAGGAAAAGCTGGATTTCTGCCGCGATCTGGGTGCCGATGTACTGATTAATTATAAACAGCAATCTTTTGAAGAAGAAGTACTTAAGGCGACTGATGGTCAGGGAGTCGATCTGATCCTGGACTTTGTCGGTGCAGACTACTGGGACAAGAACCTCGCCAGTATCAAAAAAGAAGGTCGCTGGGTGCTGATCGGTATTCTGGGTGGTATACAGGTCGAACAAGTCAATTTGTTTGCACTGATGTCCAAATGCGTTCAGCTGACCGGTACCCTTCTCACCCCGAGAAGTGACGAGTACAAGGCACGGTTGTCTGCTGACTTTATGCGGGATGTATTCCCTCATATGGAAAACGGCGAAATCGAGCCGATCGTGGACACCGTATTCCCCCTGGCGCAGGCAATGGAAGCCCAGCAGCATATGGAAGCCAATCGCAATATCGGCAAAATCATTCTCAAGGTGGCCGAATAAGACTTACTCTCGAAAAAATGAATTACCTAAACACAGAATGACCATTAAATACAAGATCACCAAAAAGCTGTAGATCAGGTTGAGCCCTGTATCTACAGCTTTTTTCTATACAACTATAAGAAAAATGGAAATTCACAGTATGTTTATCCAGCTAAAGACTATATGATCGCAAAACCGATCGTACATTACCGCAAAAAAACAGTGAATTTCAATAGCGAAATTCACTGCGATTTAAACCAGCCTTTTTCCTTGAAATGCTTGATTGCTTCGATTCGGTTACTCACGTTAAGCTTATCCATAATAATCGATACATAGTTGCGTACCGTACCGGTCGTAATGAACAGTTCGCTCGATATTTCCTTGGTGTTTTTGCCATCTGCAATTAATTCCAGCACAGCTTTTTCCCGTTCAGTGAGCGGGTTTTTCTCGCCATGATAACCATCATCAATGAGCTCGGAAGCATAGATTTTACGTCCGGCCATAACCATGCGAATGGTATGAGCCAGCTCTTCTATTGGACTGTCCTTGAGCAGGTAGCCCTGTATATCCGCTTTGAGTGCCCGCTCAAAATATCCTGTTCGGGCAAAGGTCGTGAGAATAATAACTTTGCAGTTGCTGGTGTTTTTAAGCTCTTCTGCGGCATCGAGCCCGCTTTTGGCAGGCATCTCGATGTCCATGATGCAGATATCCGGCTGCAGACTGTGTACCAGCTGAACGGCTTCTTTTCCGTTGGTCGCTTTGCCGATGACAGTAATATCATCTTCCAGATCCAGCAGAGAAGCGAGTGCACCGAGCAGCATGCGTTGATCTTCAGCAATGACGATCTTAATCATATCCATGCCCTTCTTTCTTTATAACTGTCGTTGTACCGCATTCGGCACGGTAATTCGCAGTGTCGTTCCTTCGTCTGACGCAATAGACAGATTGCCATTTACAAATTCAAGCCGTTCTTTCATCCCTCTGAGTCCATTGCCGGGATAGCGCTTGGACTTCAGATTAATACCGACTCCGTTGTCTTTCACTGTTAGCATTAGCTCGGTTGGACTGGACTCAATCACAATATCGCAGGCAGTGGCTTCACTATGCTTGATAACATTGTTGATCGCTTCCTTGAGACACATGCCAAGTACATTTTCCGCAATCAGGGATACATCATGCAGATCATCATTCTGCGACAGGTGAAGCTCGACATCTGCCACTTCCAGAATCTGACGTGCCCGGAATAATTCATCTTCAAGACGAGTACCTCGCATCTGGGTCACCAGCTCACGAACTTCCTTGAGAGCGGTACGTGCAGTCTGCCGTACATCGAGCATCTCCTGCTCCGCCTGCTGCGGCTTACTCTCGATCAGCTTGTAGGCTAGTTCGCTTTTCAGACCAATCAGAGACAACTTTTGTCCGAGTGTGTCATGCAGATCGCGGGCAATCCGCTGACGCTCTTCGAGCTTCACCAGCTCGGAGATTTTGCGATTGGCATCTTCCAGTTGAACCTGCAAATGATCCTGCCGGGTCTTGTTGTGTGCCTGAATCGGCACGAGAATCACAGCGATCACATTGATCATGACCAGAGGCAACTGTCCGATAAATTCCGTCGTATCGGAGACCAGACTGATATAACTGAGTCCAAGCGTACTGAGCAGATTGATAATATACAGTACGAAAAATCCTACCTTGTTATGCACAGCTCCCAGGAAAAAAGACAGGAACAAGGAGAAATAAATAAAACCAAAGTTCAAGCCCATAATGACCGAAAGCACAATCTGTATCCCAAACCATACATAAATCTGCCGCCCTTTGACAATCAGGGACAGCAGATTGGCGGTGAAGAATACCAGGATCAGGATAACTCCGAATACAAAGCCCATGATCGAGAATTTATCGTAGATAAAGTAGAACGGTAGTATAAAAAAGAGCAGCCATATGTACAGGTTAATGCCGCCTGTACTTTTTCGAAAGAGTTCTTGCAGTTTATTCATTCGGGTCACTTTTGCTTATCACCATTGCTTTCTTGCAGTTTTCCGGTGGACAGCATATTCCCGGTCCACCGGTCTACTTCTATTTTACTTCAAATCCATCTGAACTGCAGCAGATGGTTTCGGTTCATTGGTGATTCGTTGATTCTGTCTTTCCTGCTGCTTGAATTGACGGAAGCTGACAAATTTCTTGCCTTCCTCATCCCACAGACGGAAACGAATCGATTTGAAGCTGGTTTTGAGTGTAATGGTAGTGGCTTTTTGCAGCGGCGGCGTTGCGTTATGCGCATCTTCCAGATAATAGTTCGGTACACGAGGGCTCAGATGATGCACATGGTGGAAGCCGATATTACCTGTGAACCACTGCAGTACCAGCGGCAGCTGATAGTAGGAACTTCCTTCTACCGCAGCCTGTACATAAGACCACTCGTCTTCTTTTTCAAAATATGAATCTTCAAATGTATGCTGTACATAGAATAACCAGATACCGAGCATCGTGGCGATGTAGAAGATTGGCAGTTGAATCATGACAAAAGCTTTCCAGCCGACCAACAGACACAGTCCGGTATACAGGGCAACGATCAGGATGTTGATCAGATACGTATTCAGACGTTCTGCACGCTTCGCACCGCGACGGTTAAAGCGCTGTTGAATCAGGAATACTGCGATAGGACCAATACCGAACAGTACGAACGGATTGCGGTACAGACGATAGCTCAGACGTGTATACCATGGTGCTTCAGCGTATTCTTTGACGGTAAGTGTCCAGATGTCGCCGGTTCCACGCTTGTCCAGGTTGCTGCTTGTAGCATGATGGATCGAGTGACTTTGCTTCCACTGCATGTAGGGAGTCAGCGTGATTACACCGGTAATTGTACCGATAATATTATTCAGCTGACGATTTTTGAAGAACGAACCATGACAGCAATCATGGAAAATAATGAATGTGCGGATAACGAACAGTCCAGCCACAATAGTAATCGGAATCGTTAACCAATAGGATACAGACAGACTCCAGTAGGCAGCGAACCAAAGTATGATTAAGGGAAGTATGGTCGTAATTAATTGCATAATGCTTTTGTTGGAGTCATTTTTTTCAAAGGGAGCAACTTCTTTTTTTAATTGTTTGATGGAAGACATAATCATTTCTCCTTCGTGGGTGTAGTGACCCATAGATAGATGCAATGTGCATAGCAACTTTCCTTATGTCTCCATTGTATCGTCATCAGGTGTTGGGATGAAGTCATAAGTGTCAGTAGTACACCATGACATTTGTCATGTATTTTGCTCTATCAGGCTCCTGACAGCTTTGTCAGATTCATTCCATTGCTCGGTTTCGGAAAAATTCTTATGCTTACTAAGGGTTCCACACTCTATCTATGATTACACCCAAAAAGGAGCGTTCATCATGAAAAAACAACTAAATTCCCGTCTTCACAAACAACCCCGGCGTACAGCGTATGCCGCTCTGGCACTACTCACTCTGACAGGAGTAGTACTATCGGATATTCCGGCAACTCATTATACCGATGCGGCAGCACTTCCTGCTGCAGGTCATACCTTCGTAACCAGTGCTGCTGTATCCGGACAACCTTCTATAGCTGTCCAACACTCTACCGCATCGCTTGCGTCCAGCTTCCGCGCGCTTGAACAGCAGCATCAGGCACGTCTAGGCGTATATGCCATAGATACGGGTACCGGCAAGGTGGTCGCTTACCGTCACAATGAACGGTTTGCTTTTGCTTCTACATATAAAGCGCTGGCTGCCGCCGCTGTATTGCAGCAGAATTCCATCGCTGATCTGGATCGTGTGATCACTTATTCCGCAAAAGATCTGGTCGAGTATTCCCCAGTCACCGAAAAACATGTAGATACTGGCATGACACTTCGGGAAATCTGCGAAGCCGCAATCCAGTATAGCGATAATACTGCCGGTAATATTCTGTTCCAGGAATTAAACGGCCCTGCTGGTTTCCAGCAAGCTCTGCGGCAATTGGAAGATCGGACAACCCGCTCGGAACGAATCGAGCCCGAGCTGAATGCAGCCGTCCCCGGTGATCCAAGAGACACCAGCACGCCGAGAGCATTGGCCAGGGACTTACGTCTTTTCACTACGGGTAAAGTACTCAGTCAGGACAAGCGCCAGTTGCTGGCTGAATGGATGAAAGGAAATACGACCGGTGACGATCTGATTCGTGCAGCTGCTCCCAAAGGCTGGATCGTCGGTGACAAAACGGGTAGCGCTTCTTATGGCACACGTAACGATATTGCAGTCGTCTGGCCGCCGGGACGCTCACCTATTATCATTACTGTGCTGACTGGTCATACCGATAAGAACGCCAAAGTGGATAATGAACTCGTCGCAAAAGCTGCAAAAATGGTATTCGATACTATGAAATAAAAAAAAGAGCAACCAGCCGGTGATTATTATATACCGGTTGGTTGCTCTTTTTTTATTGGGATATTCACGTTATTGCTGATCTATCGCAGCATGTCCCGAATCGCCTGGATCGGCTGCTCTATCGAGGCGATCTCTGGTTTTCTTTTCAGAATACAGGGATGCTACTACTCAGCTCATCGCCTGATCGCGCAGACGAATCAGTACTTTGCCAAAACGTCCACCCTGCTGGATCTCGGCCAGCGGTTCGGTATAGGTAGCTCTCACGTACTGTTCCGCTTTGCGAAGTGTATCAGGATCAGTAGGCAGACCCTCGAACGCAAACCAGCCGGGCAGATTACGAATCATCTGCTCTACCGACATCCGGATCGTTTCCTTTTCATGTGTAACCAATGCCTGAAAAGAGTATCCGTATATATGCAGCAGCTGTGTGATATAAGCCATATCGGAGCCGTGCACCGGCTTGTCTGGTATCCCCAGCACCGGACGAAGCTCATCTATAATACTGAGCTCCCGAGGGCCGGCTATCGTGCTGATATAACAAAATTGACTGGCAGCACGGATCGCCTGTTCTACCCTATCCCAGCCGAATATCGCCGGACACATGGAGGCAAATACCAGATCATACTTGCCTTCCCACCCTTGCTGCTGCACATCAATATCTTCAAAAGGCTGCTGAACAATCTCAATATGATTCGTCCGATCAGATGGAATACTGTCACGCATCAAGTCTGCCAGATGCACAGAAGGCTCTACAGCAGTAACCAATGCCCCTCGCTCCGCAAAAGGAATGCTGAATACTCCGGATGCCGCACCGATATCCAGAATCGATGCATTGGCAAATGATACTCCCTGCGTCTCGATCCAGTCCATGATGCGCTTGGATCGACGTCTTCCTTCCTCACTAAAAGCTTTCTTATGAAAATTGCGTGCCCTGGCAGCTTCATCAAAAGCACTAACCGGTTCAACACCGGATCGCCGCATACGATTAACGCCTGCCTCAGGATCGTTGATCCAGGCCTTTTTCCACTCTTCCGGGTCAAATAGCGATGAATTCATGGGATTCTCCTTTGTATTTCATAATAGTGATTATGAGCTGAACGTCTCTTCTGTCAATTCCATATTAATATGAACTGCTATCAGACTGCCTGCAGCCGCCGAGAGGATTAGCTGCGAGGAACCACCGGATGCGGCTTCACCCGCTGCAAATAAACCCGGGATACTGCTTCTCCCTGTCTCATCGGTCTGGATCCCGCCCAGCTCGGTCTTCTCATAATTCAGCTCTTCACAGAATCCAGCTTGCGGTACCCATACCGGAGTAATAAATCCTCCGGTTCGATTAATGCGGGAACCATCTGCGAATTCTACCTGCTCCAGCTTGCCGTTTTGACCGTGAAAGGCAGTAATCTTCTGCTCTGTAACCGTAACGCCGCGGGAAGTCAGCTGCTCCTTTTGCTCGTCGGTCAGTATGGAACTTCCGTGCGTACAGATAACCAGATCCCGGCTCCATCCGTACAGCAGCTTGGCCAGATGATACATTCGCTCATGATCGGAGACGACAATCAGTGGCTGATCGCGCAGCTCCCATCCATCGCAATAAGGACAGTTAAACAGACTTTGACCGTACATGTCTACCACACCGGGGATGTCAGGCAGAATTTCTTTTAACCCGGTTGTGATTAGTATTTTACGTGCCTGGATAGCTTCACCGTTATCTGCTACAACCTCAAACCCATCTGCAAGGCGGCGTACAGAGGTGGCCTTGCTGGCATGATGCTCTACCGATGGATATCGAAGCACTTCCTCATACGCTATTCGTCGAAATTCGGCTGGTGTTACTCCATCCTGTGTCAGAAATCCATGGGAAGCGTGAGTCACCGCATTGCGGGGCTGATTATTATCGAATAAAGCTACTGTACGCCTCGCTCTTCCCAGAACAAGTGCAGCATTCAGACCTGCCGGTCCTCCGCCAATAATGGCACAATCGTAGATCATTGGTATTCCTCCTTTTATACGGATATTAGAGACTATTAATATCTATGATAGGTGTATAAAATGCTGCGGTTCTAATGAACCGACGGCATTTTGGCAACGAGCGATGACAGCTTCTGGTTTTGCAGATAGGTCTCCATTTCGTTCTCTGCGTGAATCATGACCTGTTGTACCAGACATTCCGGTCCGTGATCCAGACCACATTCGAAAAAGGATGATGTTCCTTCAATTGCATGAATAACATCGAGAAAAGAAAACTCTTCCCAATTTCGCTTGAGCCGATAGCCTCCATTGGCTCCCGAAGAAGATTCAATCATATTGGCTTTGACCAGCTTGGTCAGGATTTTGGATAAATAGGTCGGTGATACATTCAATTTATCAGCCAGTGTCTGCACACCAACGAGTCGTGCAGGAGTTACTGCCGCCAGATAGAGCATCGCATGCAGTGCATAATCGGTTGCTTTGGAGAATTTCATAGAGAATCGTCCACCTTCATTAAAGACTTTATTCATCCATGATAGCTCTTATTTGACCAAAGCGTCAATTCACCATGCAGATTATATTTTGTATTCGCGTAGAAACCCACCCACAATCACCAGCCTGCACTCCTAGTCTGCTTTACCTTTGGTCTTTGCCATTGGATAAAAGATGCAATAATCATAGACTTTATGGGTCTATAATATATTTTATATCTGAAAGTGTCAATCTTTTTATCTATATCCTATGTCTGATAGATTACTAACACCGTCCCCATTTGGTTAAAAGATATCATTGAGCTTTGGGACCCGTAAGCTTATTCGCCTCTATATAATGTTATACCATTGACTTCGAGGAGAGATGACGATGTTATTCAAAGGATTCCAACAGACAACGATTCATACCAGTGAAATAAGTACACGTGTACGTCATGGAGGTGACGGTCCACCGCTGCTCCTGCTACATGGACATCCTCAGACGCATATGATGTGGCATGCGGTTGCTCCTCTGCTCGCTCGGGATTTCACAGTGATTATGCCGGATCTTCGTGGCTATGGAGACAGCTCCAAGCCTGCTACTACCGATAATCACTTTTCCTATTCCAAAAGGGCGATGGCGCAGGATCAGATCGAGATGATGAAACAGCTTGGGTATGATCAGTTTGCAGTTGTGGGTCATGATCGTGGTGGACGCTGTGCGTACCGGCTCGCTCTGGATCATCCTCAGGCAATCCGCAAACTGGCAGTGCTCGATATTATTCCTACCCTGGAGGCTTACCGCCGAACGAACAAGGATTTTGCGATGGGGTACTGGCACTGGTTTTTCCTGTCACAGCCGTATGATCTACCGGAGAGATTAATCGGAGCGAACCCGGAGAATTACTATTTCCACGGGAATCACGAGCTGTTTCATCCGGAAGCGCTGGCAGACTATCTGCACCACATCCATCAACCCGAGACGATTCATGCCATGTGCGAGGACTATCGCGCCGGAGCAACCATAGACTGCGAGATCGACGAAGCAGACTTTGGTCAGCGCAAGATTCAGTGTCCTGTACTCGCTTTGTGGGGAGAACAAGGCAGCCTGCCAGGTTGGTACGATGTGTTGGATGTCTGGCGGGATTGGACAGAAGATGTTCAGGGACAAGGGATTAAAAGCGGTCATTATCTGCCGGAAGAAGCTCCCGAAGAGACATATCAGGCACTCTATTCTTTTCTGAAGTGATTCTGACATTACCGTGAACCTCAAAAAAACCTCTGTCACTGTCTTTATTTTCTCGCTTGCCGAGCAGCAAAACAGAAACAGACAGCACAGAGGTTTTTTATTTCGCATTATTTTTTGCGTTGTATTCATTAGAGACTATTAAGGAAGATACCTTATACCAGCAATCCGCGCTGATGCAGTTCTTCCATGATCAACCGGGTAGCTGCCGATGCATGCTCAATATCCTCGTAACCCAGCCAGGTTGTTGTCTCAATCTCGCTCGCTGGCTGAATACTTCCTTCATACTCGCCGGTATAGCAGGACATACGTACAATGGTGTCTTCACCTTTGCCATCTGCTGCCGCTTCGAATACGCCAAATGAAGATACAGAAGCCGGTTGAATCCGTACCGACAGCTCCTCCTCTACTTCGCGAATCAGCGTCTGCTCATCGCTCTCTCCTGTTTCCCTTTTGCCGCCAGGGATGTAGTATAGCGATTTTCCTTTGGAACGCGCGCAGAGAAGGTGCTGATCCTGTATATGTATCCAGGCTACTTTATCGATAATTTTAGTCATTTGTATTCTCCTTTGTCGGTATAATGAGGCAGCTTACAATCAATTGGAGCATAGACGTAGAGTAAGCTGGATGAGTTACATGAGTTAAATAAGCTGAATTTTAAAATATGCACAAATAAAATCCAACCATTACGTCTAGAATACAGCAGCGCCAGCCAGTTGATATAGCGCTGGACGGTTGAGAATAGCAATGCTTCCTCTTTTGCGAACGATCCATCCTTCTGTGCAGAACTGACCAATAACCCGGTTCAGATGGCGATAGCTAGTGCCAATCAGATTGGCAATATCCGTCAGATTGTAGTCAGCAGGATGACCAGTAATCAGCACCGGGTTCTGTTCTGTCGTCACAGACAGCAGATAACTGGCAAGTCGGGTCTCGACCGGATGCATCAGGTTAAAGCTCATCGAATCAGACTTGATTCGAAACTTGGAGGTAATAATCTTCAGCAGAAACTGCAGCAGGGGCGGATGATCCTGCCCGTACCGATACAGCCACTGATACGGAATACCGAGCGCTTCTACCGGTGTAACGGCTTCGACTGTATTCATATTTTCGATTTTCTCGATATATTCAATATCCCCAATCATCTCGGGCGGTGTCTTGAAAGAAAGCACCAACGTACGTCCTTCCGGTGAAGTAGTAGACGTTTTGGTCATGCCTTTGACCAGTACATAGAGGATCTCGGACTGCCCGCCTTGCCGGCAAAGCTCTTCACCCGGTTCAAACATGTACAATGATACATGCGGCAGCAGTGGCTCGTGAAATACATCCTGAATATCGAACTGCTCCAGATACGCGGCAAGCTGCTGTCGATCCTGATTCTCCTGCATCGTTAACCTCCTTCCTATCCCTTATGATCATGTCTCTTATCATCTTCTTCTGACTATTATACCGAATATCACGGATACAACGATTAGGACATATGTCCTTTATTGATTTACAACAGCGTTAGATTTGTAGAGCGGTGTGGTAAAGAATATCATATAAAGATGGCGATATAGCCAATCTGTGAGATTGATCTGCAGCAGTGTATTACTCTATGTACATCCGATTCGCAAAATTATTGGAGGCTAATACCAATGACATTAACGTTAAACACATATTCTGCCTGGGACCAGACACTCTGGGATCAGATACGTCCCATTTATACTGAAGCTTTCATTCATGGCGCCAAACCCGAGAAAATTCTCAAAGCCATGCTGGATCGCGGAATTGCCTTTCTGCATGCAGGCTGGGATGGAGATGAATTGGTCGCTATGGCAGTTACCGGATTAAGCGGTCCTGTCGAAACGCAGAATCTGATTATCGATTATATGGCGATTCGTCAGGATCAGCGAGGCCAGGGTAAAGGCAGAGCATTTTTCAATCAGCTGCGCGACTGGGCAGTAGAGCAGCATCATATCCATGCCGTTATTATTGAAGCCGAGGCAGAAGATACAGCAGAGAACTGGGAGCGGATCGTATTCTGGGAGAAATGCGGATTTATCTCTACCGATTATGTACATCATTATATCTGGATTCCAGAGACATACCGTGCGCTAGTACTCCCTATCATGCCAGGGCTGGAGATCAATGATGATGGGCAGTCCCTGTTTAAGCAGATTACGACTTTTCATGAAAAGTCGTTCCGCAAAAGCAAAGCCTGAGATAGGCGAATGATGCCTGTTATGAAGGATACTGGTCAATAGATGCATAACAAAAAGCAGAGCCGAATAATATGGCTCTGCTTTTTGCTATTTGGACCTTCTGTGTCAGCTCAGACGCAGGATAATAACCCCGGCAATCATTATACCGATCCCGACAAATTGGGGTAAATGCATGGACTTCCTCGCCGTATCGAACCAGCCTTTGGAATCGATAACAAAGGTCAGACACAGCTGCGAAATCAGCACAGCCGAGACTGTAAGTGTGGCGCCGACCAGATGCATCGCACTAATATTGCTGAATACAATAATTGCTGCAAAAGCGCCTCCGAGTAGATAAAGCGGCTTTACCTCGCGGAATCCGCGCCAGTTCCCGCCGCGCATACATACAAGAATCAGTCCCGCCAGAATAAATCCGCCCAGCTGATTGATCATAACTGCTTTCCATGTTCCAATATCCTGTCCTACCCGGGAGTTCACCACGCCCTGCAGAGCAAGAAATACACCGGCTAGAATGGAAAATAACAAACCTTTCATCTTCTGTTCCTCCTTGATTGACTCCTTGCTCATTATACCGACAACCCGGCAGTTCGTCGTTAGGACATATGTCTTGATAAGCAAGAACTTTGGGAGGAACATCGGAAATTATGAACGAACAGCTGCTGCTGCTGTTCTGGCCCGGTATCTGCGGTAGATCTGATACCCTTTGCGTACTCCTTCGAGTACAAATCGGGGGACAGGAAATACACAGCGTGAAGCAATCGGCCAGTAGAATTTGCAATAGGCTTTTTTGAAGTCCGACCACATCCGGCAGTCTTCCTGCTTGGAGAAATCGGAGATGTCCACAATCAATCCGCGTCCATCGGCAATCATGACATTTTTGCCATGCACATCATGAGGACGCAGATTGCGAGAAACCGCATAATCCAGTGCATCATCGATATCACGGATCGCCTGCGGAGGAATCCGGATTCCTTTTTTCATACAATCGTACAAGGTGGTGCCTTGCAGCCTTTGCAGAATCAGAAAGTCCTCTCCTGCATAGTAACACCGTGAATAAGCTGGGTGAGCACCAAGCAGCCGATATACCTCCGCTTCTTCCTGAAGTCCCTTTTTACCATATGCATAGACTTTAACCGCATAGTCCGCGTAATCCGGATGATAAAAAACAGCTGCATAATTGCCTGCACCGAGCAGTATCCATGGTTTTGGGTAATAACGGACTTTGATAGGTTCCATAGGATGAATACTTTCGATAACAATCTGTTTTAGAAAATGCTCTGTTACTTGCCTCAACAACTTTTCCATTATAACGCTCCTTTTATCAGGTATTGGATAGGCTATATAGGTTATGCATTTATGTATACAATTAAATATCTGTTTATATATACTGCTATTCTGACATAAGGTTACAAGTATGGATCATAATTTATTTGTCGGTAGATCGGAATTGTATTATTAGTCACTTTCGTCCTGTATTGTTAGGCTCCATCTTTTGCCAAAAGAAGATCAATTCGCAGAGAAATATACAAAAGAACAGCTGCCCACTATCGCAGCTGTTCTTTTCATTATTCCAGATATAGATGTACATGCTTTACTTTGAGTATTCTATTGGCATGACAGCCCTCTCACAAACAGTTGATGCTTCTGGTAGGCTATACGGGTTATTTCAGCTTGATCCCGCTCAGACTGCCTCCACTGGCAAAAAGACGCTCAATCTTCTGCTCTACAGCTGGATCCGGTACAAGCGGCGGTGCCTGGTGCGGCTTGACCCGTGCATCGATAATCATATTATCGCAGCCCCAATGCTTGTTCTCGTAGAAGCTGTTGGTTCCATAAATATCATGAGATGGATTGCTGCGGGTAAAGGTCACCCACAGGAAATTACTAAGTGTCTCGCTCACCATCGTACTGTCATCACACAAGATAATCATCGGTACCGACGATAGTGGACTTCTCGCTTCCAGACTGGCACAAATATCCGCCAGCTCCTGGCGTGCAGATGCATAATCGGTAAATGGTACACTTTGCACAGCGATTACGCCTGGCATAACAAGACGCGGATTGAACAGCGTACACAGGTGATTCATCTCTTCCGGCACTTCGCGGCACAGATCGCGGCGTTTGTCCCCATAGGCAGCGAAGATTACTTTACTGCCTGTATTTAGCCCTGTACCCGAATAGTCCAGTGTATCAATCGTCGTATTGGTCTGGAAATGAATATCCCGATGCAGGTCCATACGCTCTAGAATATATCCGATAAAATCGCTTTCCCGGTGTGTATCTAGCGGAATCTGGTCTTCTGCTGTAATAAACAGATACTTGGCCAGACTCACTTGTCCGGTTCCCAGAATCCGGTTGGCTATGGTCAGAATCTCTGCCGGCTGCTTGACCTTCTGATACGGAGTATAGCGCTCGCTACCGATCGCAAAAAGCAATGGATGCACACCAGCAGCATCGACGGCATGTACTTCCTTCACACCCGGAATCTCCTGTTTGACGGCATCACCGGTCAATTCGTGAATCAGTTCACCAAATACCGTATCTTCCTGTGGTGGACGCCCGACCACGGTAAATGGCCAGATCGCATCATGACGAGCGAATACCTTGTGTACTTTCATTACCGGAAAAGGGTGTGCCAGGCTATAATATCCCAGATGATCACCAAATGGACCTTCCGGCTTGGTCGCATCCGGGTAAATCTCGCCGGTAATCACAAAGTCAGCGTCGTTGCTGACACAATATCCGTCGATATAGCTGTAATTAAATCGTCGTCCGGCGAGCAGACCGGCAAAAGTCATTTCGCTCAGTCCTTCGGGTAGCGGCATGACGGCAGACAGCGTATGAGCCGGGGGGCCGCCGATAAAAATGCTTACTTTGAGCGGTTGTCCCAATTTGTTGGCTTTTGACTGATGCACTCCAATGCCACGGTGAATCTGATAATGCAGGCCGATTTCTTGATTCAGCTCATAATCATTACCATTTAGCTGGATGCGGTACATACCCAGATTGGAGTTCATGATTCCCGGCTTGTCCGGATCTTCACTGTATACCTGGGGCAGCGTTACAAAAGCGCCGCCATCCATCGGCCAATGCTGGATTAAGGGAAGATCGCTAATCTGAATTTCCTGTGCAGTGACAGGCAGCCCGTTTGCTTTTTTGGAAGGCAGTGCCTTAAAGGCAGCAAGTCCATTTTTCACATTGCCAAAAGGGTTCTTGAGCGCCTTCATCGGATCACTGCGCAGCGCGATAATATTCCCGGTGGATGCCCAGGTGCTGCGGAAAATAAACCGGCTTCGATCCATTGTACCGAATATATTGGATGCTGCACGGAATCGTGTTCCTTTTACATTTTCAAATAATAATGCCGGACCACCGGCTTCATATACTTTTAGGTGAATCGCAGCCATCTCCAGATGAGGGTCCACTTCTTCCTTAATCCGGATCAGATGACCATTACGCTCCAGATCCATTAGGCACTCTTGCAGGTTGCTGTACATAAATTTATCTCCATTCATGATCGGCTGTTATTTGGATAATGCGCATATGATACCATTATAGTCGCATTTTCACATGGAGACAAAAGGCGGTTTCGTTACGGATAGGAACGCCTCATGCGTCTGGAATGGCCTTTATGTCGAATCAGCCATATCAGCTTAAACAGACCCAGCAAGATCCAGAGAACCAGACCTATCAGAAAAGCGTGACCCATACCGGGCAGAAATAGCAGAATAACCGGCCATGATACAAGCGCCATACCAGCATACTCGATCAATAAGACAGGCAGGGCAATCTGGAGTAATATAATCAGGATCACCCGCAGAATTGAATACGCTTTGCTGACAGATGGACGTAGCCCTTTTTGGAAAAGGCGGATTAGTCTCCAGATCAACAGCAGTACGAATAATACGCTTATGACATTAATCATCATGTATATTGCACTTGTAGTTGTACTTCTGCCTACCGGTTCGGGAGATTGGTGATGTATGATCTGCTGAATACCGGTCAGGATGCCTTCGTAAGATCCGGAATCAAGGTAATCCAGCGAATTGGTCAGTACAACCATTCCATAATCTCCATCGATCATCATTTTGGAGTAACTGTTCTCAGTCGAACCATTATGCGCAAGTGTACGGCCTTCCACTACCCAGCCCATGGCATAATGACTACCGTCGCCCATATCCGAAGCAGGTGTATGCATCGCTGTTAGGCTTGCTGCAGACAGCAGCTGTCTGCTCCCGAACTGCCCTTTGTTCATCTGGGCAACCAGAAAATGAGCCATGTCTTCGGCACTGGACATCAGGTAGCCGGAAGGCACAGTGCCGCTGTGATCCAGCTGCGTAGTGGGCAGCATCCAGCCCAGTATCGGCTGATATCCCTGATAATCTTCTCCCGCACGCTGCGCCTGCTTTCGGGATGCATAACTATGTGCCATATCAAGCGGCTGGAAAATATGACTGCTAATATAGTCTGCATAGTTCTGGCCCGATACGGTCTCTATAATACCACCCAGAATATTATAGTTTAGATTGGAATACTCAAACGAATGGCCTGGGATGGACCGTGTCTGGACATTTTGCAGACTTCGAATATGCTGCTGGATCGAGCCGGTACCTTCGGTTATTGCCTTGATTCCATCTACTTGTGACAATCCACTCGTCTGATGCAGCAGATCAGCGATGGTTATCTGCTGTGCTGCCTGTTTATTTGCCAGTTGGAATCCCGGCAGATATTGCTGTACCGGATCACTCAGCTTGATCTTCTTCTCATCGACCAGCTGCATAATAGCTGCAGCTGTAACTGACTTGCTCATAGAACCTATCACAAAAGGAGTTGCCGGTGTTACAGGCTGTCCTGAACGATCTGCTTTGCCATATCCTTGGGTATATATAATTTCTTTGCCATGAACAATGGCTATGGATGCTCCCGGGATATGCAGCTTCTTCATCGTCTGCTGCATGAACTGATCGACCTCTGCAGGTGCAAAAGAAGGTAGCTGCCGCTCTTCGGCATAACTCTTCTCGACACGGGAACCGAGAATTCCACTAATCAAGCTGAATATAATAACAGCATATAGCATACATACCTTTCCAGAACGCTTTACTGACTCATATGAATTATTCATTTTTTCAATTCCTTTTATGTAAGTTGATGTACTTGCTTATTAGTTTATTTGTTGTTTGTTTAACAAGCATACAAAAAGGCAAGCCGGTATATGCACTTGCCTTTTGTAATATATCTACTGTATCTGTTTGTTGTTTATTCGAGTTACCTTCTACTGTAAGAATAATAGATCATTTAAGGAAATATTGTTCATACAGACCAAGCACTGTAATACCTTTTGGATTAACCCTGCTTCAGCAGGCGGCTCATTGCATTGATCATCCCGCTGTGGGAAGACTCATGGGACAGGTTCAATTCCAGCAGATCATTAATGACTTTGGCACCTGCAAAATTATCGGCTTTGCCTACAGGTGTATCGAGTTGGTCTGCGAATACTTCACGAAGCTGTTCAGGCTGCTCATTGAGTACCTTGATTATTTCATCCCATGCCGGTGGTTCGCCATTCCATTCTGCGGGTTTGGTACCTGGTCCGAAAAATTCGGAATACGCTTTGGGAAGTTTTGGTTCTTTGCCGGCAAAGCCATATACAATACCGTCTGTTACAGTGACGATATGGCCGATCTGCCAGTGGAGATTGTTATTGAATCCCTGTGGGACAGTTGTTCTATGCTGTTCCGGAAGGTTCTCAAAATATTTCTGAATATTCTGGCGGTTTCTTGTTGTCCATGTAAAAATAAATGAGTTTGACATAATTACCTCCTGTAAATAAGTATGCGTCCTCTCCTATCTTACCCCTTGGTCAGGAGCATTGTCCAACGAGCCTCCTGTTTATCATGGAATGAGCAGTAGAACTGAAGACTGATCATACTAGATTTTCCTGAAATATACCCGGTCATTATGCACATAAGAATCTGCAAATCCCTCCTGCTGCAAGTACATAAGCCGCGACAAGGCAGTATAGAATTCAAGCAGCTCCTGGGTGCTCGTGTGCCGGTGTCCATACAGTTCCCGGCAGAGCTGGCCTGCTGTTTTGCCTTCCTTGTCCATCATGCCCAGCAGCTGCTGCATACGGAAGTGATGCGCATTGCGCACATCCCGGATACGCTGATCCAGATCATGAATAATATGCTCATGTCCCGGCAGTACGAGTTCTGCCGGATAGTCCCTGATCTGGTCCAGAGAGCGGAAATACTCTTCCAGTGGGCTTTTGTCCTCTTCCGTCCAGCAAGGAACCATCGGAGCGGTATCTGCAAATACCATATCGGCAGAAAGCAGTATACGCAGCTCCGCATTCCAGAAACAGAAGTGATCCGAAGCATGCCCAGGTGTCCAGATCACTTCATACTCCTGATCTCCAAGCATAATCTTGTCACGATGTCCATACAGCTGATCCGGCTCCAAGAAGCTGCCGCCCATATGGCGATAGAATTGCTTGGCAGATACTTCTGGTCCATCGTATTTGACGTTAAATGCGTACGGAGTATGATCATCTTCGGACAATTGCTGCCACTGCTCATGATACTTTTTCATCCGCTCACAGCCAATTTTGGAATAGATGATCGGTACACCGACTTCCTGCCGGAACCATTTGGCCAGACCGATATGATCCGGATGACCATGGGTAATCACCACTTTCTCGATGATCATTCCATTATCGATGAGCTGCTGCCATTCCCGGCGAGTCGCCTCATCATTTACTCCGGTATCCACTACCGTATATCCTTTGGTTCCTTCAAATAAATAACTGTTCACTTTCCCATCTCCCAGAGGCAGGGAAAGACGAAATACGTGATCTGCCAATCTGACGAGTCGCTTAACCATAAGTTCTCCTTCATGATGAAGTAGTCGGATACACTCCGGTGCATCATCTGCACGGCGGTATCATGGAACGTAAAGTGTACGAATCACTCTATGATTTTGGATAAGAAACGTTTTATTTGCTAACAGCTGCTCCGCTGATTGCCAGCAGTTCTTCTGCAAATGCCTGTACATCTTCCTCAGCTGTCGCCCAGGAGGTAACCAAGCGGATCACACTGTGTGTATCACTGACTTTCTCCCAGTGACTGAACAGATAGCGAGATCTTAGCTTCTCGAGTATCTCATTCGGCAGAATCGGGAACAACTGATTTGTATTCGAATCGATCATAAACGAATATCCTGCCTGGGTGATCGCCTGCTTCAGCAGGGCAGCCATCGCATTGGCATGAGCCGCAATCCGGAAGTACAGCTGATCCCGGAACAGTTCGGCAAATTGGATACCCAGCAGTCTGCCTTTGGCGAGCATAGCTCCGTTTTGCTTGATGTGATGGCGGAAATCCTGCTGCAATGCCGGGTTCACGAGGACAAGTGCCTCTCCAAACAATGCGCCATTCTTGGTTCCACCAATATAAAAGGCATCTGTTAGTCTTGCCAGATCCGAGAGTGTCACATCATTCCCCGGCGCAGTCAGTGCCGAGCCCAGACGCGCACCATCAAGGAAGAAATATAATTGATGGGTACGGCAGTAAGCAGACAGATCTTCCAGTTCCTGAAGGCTGTAGAATGTGCCAATCTCGGTAGAATTAGATACGTATACCATCCGCGGTTTGACCATATGCTCGGAATTATGAGCTGCTCGAAGTCGTTCGGCCAGTTCCGGCGTTAGCTTACCCTGCGGTGCAGGAATGGTAAGTACTTTATGACCGGAGGCTTCAATCGCTCCGGTCTCATGATCTACGACATGACCGGTCAGCGCAGTAATAACCGCTTCATGCGGACGAAGCGCTGAAGAAATCAGCACACGATTAGCCTGTGTCCCGCCGACCAGAAAATGCACCTGCGCCTGCTCCGACTGTATAGCTTCACGAATCCTGTCTGCAGCCAGCGTACAATATTCATCCAGTCCATAGCCTATAGTAGATAACAGATTGGTATCCTGCAGTGCCTGCATAATATCGAGATGAGCACCCTCGCTGTAATCATTCAAAAAGCTGATCATCGTATGTCACCTCAGTAGAATATTGTCGATGCAATGGTTATGCTTTCTCCATTGTAGTATACGAATCGAAGGATAACCAGCCGGAAATGCACTGCGGATGATAAGGACGCTGAACAGAAGACAAAGAAAGACCGCTGACAGCGGAGTACCGATTCTCCATTGTGCAGCGGTCTGATCATATAATGAAGAAAGCGAATAAGGCAGAGCTATCTGTTAAGAGGTCGGATCAGTGTTGGTCGTTCCTTTTTGCTCCATTAGCTTCAGACTGTTCGCCAGCCATTGCGCTGCATCCCAGCGAGTAATCGCCGACTGCGGGTGAAAGGTTCCGTCTACGTTCAGCTTAGCGATCTGATAATGCAGCATACGCTGTACGGCTCCTTGCAGTTCCGGCTTCAGCTGGTTAGTATCTTTAATCGTCACCGGTTCGAGTTTTATCATCGGGAAGTTTCCTTTACTTTCCAGCGTCTTCATGAGCAGGCCAGCAAATTCTTCACGTGTAATCGCAGCACCGGGATGTACGTCCTGTGGCAACTTCACATCATTATAATAACTATTAACTAATGCATCCGCGTACCAGGCATTGTCTTTTGCATTTGTGTACATATCCGTCGGTACAGGCATTTTGATAAATCGAATGGCGTCCAGATTCAGATCAAATGCGTTCACCAGCATAGTCACTGCCTGTGCATAGCTAAGATCTTTTTCCGGTGCAAAATGGTTGCCGTCCATACCACTCAACACTCCCTGCTGCTGCAACTCTTGAATCGTCTGGCCTTGCGCGTTATTGATATCATCAAATGCCATTGCACTATGCAGACTCGTGCTACCAAGCAGCAGAGCCATTGATGTAGTTATGATTAATTTCTTCACATGTATCGCCTCCTGTATGTCTACCAGACGGGAATACGCTTCCAAATGTTGCTGACAGCAAAAAACGACTATATACCAAAAAGCAGCATATCCAGATCATCTCCGGTTATGCTGCTTTTTGAATATAATGAGTGCAAGACCTTGCATCCAGATAGATGCAAATTACAACCTGCTGGGATATCTTATTGCTCGTCTGCAAACTCTACATTGTGGTAGACTTGCTGCACATCTTCCAGATCTTCCAACGCATCGATCAGCTTGTCGAATTGAGCTTCAGCTTCCTCATTTGGCAGAGTAACAAAAGTTTGCGGCAGCATGGTCAATTCAGCGACTGTAAAGTCTTCGATGCCTGCGCCTTTGAATGCTTCCTGTACAGCGTGGAATTGATCGGGCTCGGCGTAGACGATAACAGACTCGTCTTCCTGCACGATATCGCGTGCATCCACATCCGCTTCCATCAGGATCTCCAGCACCTCTTCTTCACTTTTACCGGACACACCGATAACGGCTGTCGAATCGAACATGTAAGCTACAGAACCGGCTACACCCATGTTGCCGCCGTTTTTGTTAAAGGCAGAGCGAACTTCCGGAGCGGTACGGTTTACGTTGTTCGTCAGTGCATCGACGATAATCATTGCTCCGTTTGGACCAAACCCTTCGTAACGCAGTTCGGAATACTGCTCTTCTCCGCTGCCTTTGGCTTTGTCCAGCGCACGATCAATAATCGCTTTGGGTACATTATATGTTTTTGCACGTTCCAGCACGACTTTCAGAGCACTGTTCGATACGGGATCAGGTTCACCCTTTTTCGCTGCTACATAAATCTCCACACCGAACTTGGCATAGATTCGGCTGGTATTGGCGTCTTTATTGGCTTTTTTTTCCTTAATATTATTCCACTTACGGCCCATATAATTCGCTCTCTTTCTAATTGTGAATTTATACGCTATTTATTATAACCTGTTTTGAAGGTTAATGAAAATATTTCGCTCATTTTGGCGTATTCGTTGGTGGCTCGGGTGAAAGAAACAGTTGGTAGCGTATCTAGAAACTACGCTGCGAAAAGGGATCCTGCCGGTGGCCTCCGGTTCAGAATAGATGTCTGCAAGGATCACTGATTGCGGTGGATATCCATTCTTAAATGTCGGTTTCTGGCAGGATTCCCTTTTCTTCACTCTGTGCTGGGAGATGATAGTATGGTATCTATTTATTTACCTTTCACCTTATACTTCCACTTTTTTCTTTTCGATTTTTAAGCAGTTTCTGGGTAACGCGTATAAACGAATACTTCTATAGAAGCTGCTGGTGGGTGAGCAGCAGGGCCTGGGTCGAGAACACAGCGATATTGGGTGGCAGGTTGGTTAGAGGGAACCATTTCATATCCAATAGTTTATCGGGCTCGCGGTTGATGGCGGTGCCTGTTCTTGTCCGGGTGCTGTAGATGAGGGATAGGATGTGCTGTTCGTTAGATTCGCTGATCAGCTCTGAGGTGCATATTAGTTCTCCGGGTTCGATACGGAGATTGACTTCTTCCTCTACTTCGCGGATTACAGCCTGCTGGAGGGTTTCGTAGGGATCTACTTTGCCTCCAGGGATACTCCATTTTCCAGCCTCCGGCTCCTTGCCGCGCAGAATCAGCAGAACTTCGTTTTGTTCATTCAGTATGACGGCTCCAACGCCGATGACGATAGACATGGATCAATCTCCTTTTTCTGTTGATCAGGAATATGTAGATGAGTATAAAACAAAATCCTGTCTGAGCAGAAATCAGACAGGATTGGATAAACAGGAAAGCCATTGTACAGCTAATGATTGCTACTGCGTATATCTGTAATCATTACTGTGTTTTATTGGTATTAGAATACTTTGGTCGTCCAGGATTCACAGTTCCATGTCTCGGTCACGATGTCTTTGTAGAATTCCGGTTCGTGAGAGATCATCAGAATGCTGCCTTTGTAAGCTTGCAGTGCGCGTTTCAGTTCATCCTTGGCATCGACGTCCAAGTGGTTGGTCGGCTCATCGAGTACGAGAATATTGGTCTCGCGGTTAATCAGCTTGCACAGACGGACTTTGGCTTTTTCGCCACCGCTCAGAACAGCAATCTTGCTCTCGATGTGCTTGGTAGTCAGGCCGCATTTGGCCAGAGCTGCCCGCACTTCGAATTGGGAGTATGACGGGAATTCGTTCCAGATCTCTTCGATACAGGAATTGTAGTTATCCGACTTCATTTCCTGTTCGAAGTAACCGATCTGCTGGTGCTCACCGCGCTCGACCGTACCGGAGAGCGCCTGGATTTCACCAAGGATACTGCGCAGCAGTGTTGTTTTACCAATACCGTTGGCACCCACCAATGCAATCTTCTGACCGCGCTCCATACGCAGATCCAGTGGACGGGACAGCGGCTCGTTATAACCGATAACCAGATCCTTCGTTTCAAAAATCAGCTTGCCGGCTGTACGGCCGACTTTGAAGTTGAACTGTGGCTTCGGTCTTTCCTGTGCCAGTTCGATAACATCCATTTTGTCGAGTTTCTTCTGACGGGACATCGCCATGTTACGGGTAGCGACACTCGCTTTGTTACGTGCAACAAAGTCCTTGAGCTGGGAAATTTCCTGCTGTTGGCGCTTGAACGCGGACTCCAGCTGTTGTTTCTTCATCTCGTAGACTTCCTGGAAGTAATCATAGTCACCAACATAGCGGTTCAGTTCCTGATTCTCCATATGATAGATGATATTAATAACGCTGTTCAGGAATGGAATATCGTGAGAAATCAGAATAAAAGCATTCTCGTATTCCTGCAGGTAACGGGTCAGCCAAGTAATATGCACTTCATCCAGATAGTTGGTCGGCTCATCGAGCAGCAAAATATCGGGTTTCTCGAGCAGCAGCTTGGTCAGTAATACTTTGGTACGCTGTCCGCCGGACAGATCGTTCACATCTTTGTCCAGACCAATATCGGTAAGACCCAGACCACGCGCGGTCTCATCAATCTTGGCATCGATCAGGTAAAAGTCCTGGGCTGTGAGTGTGTCTTGGATCGTACCGACCTGCTCCAGCAAGTCTTCCAGCTCCTCGGGAGTCACATCACCCATTTTGCCGTACATTTCATTCATTTCCTGCTCCATATCCAGCAGGTATTGGAATGCACTTTTCAGTACATCACGAATTGTCATGCCTTTTTCCAGTACAGCATGCTGATCCAGATAACCGACACGCATACGTTTGGACCATTCTACTTTACCTTCATCCGGCTGTAATTTGCCGGTAATAATATTCATGAACGTGGATTTACCTTCACCGTTGGCGCCGATCAATCCAATATGTTCGCCTTTAAGCAGGCGGAAAGATACATCTTTAAAAATAGCCCGGTCACCAAAGCCGTGGCTGAGTTTTTCTACATTTAATATGCTCATTCATTACACCTTTTCTGTTAGACTTTTTCCTTCGTACTTACACCCCCATTGGGGCAGTAAGCTCATCCTGTCTTATTATAGAGATTATTGACGGACAACTCAACGGAATTATTCAAAAATGAAAAGCTTATTTTACAGGAAATATCGGCAGTCATATACAGGGATTGAATAACAGGCCAGCAAACAGATGAATAAAATGCCGAATACAATTCTGTCATTCCTTTGAATATCAAATGCGTTATGCTGGTTTGGAAATAAAATGGAAAGCAGGCGACTTGATGTATAACATTCCACGATCATTGCTACTCGGGTTAGGTGTATTCAGTATGCTAGCCACTGGCTGCGCTTCACAATCCGTATCAGATGCCACCTCTACTGTTGCTTCCTCCTCCAACAATTCCAGCGGGCAAAGTACGGTTCTGGTTCATAATGAAGACTCTACCCTCACAGCGGATAACAATTCAAAAAATGACAGGTACACTGCACCACTCTCATCACAGGTCCTTAATCAGACCAAGATTCTGGATGAAATCGAATATTTGAATCCATTACGATCTGTTCGGGCATTTGTACAGACTACGGATGGATCGCTGCAAGTCATCTCTGCCGGTCCTGAATGGGTAGGACGTTTGGGAGCTCCCAGTAACTACGGTGAAGCGGCTGATCGGACTTTTCATGGTAATTATATGGTCATTTATACTCATCATGGCGTACAACAGGTATTGACGAGCTATCAGGATATGATGTTTATACAACCAAGCTTCAAACCAGCTGCTTTTACGAAAGTCACCCTGGATGAAGCCGACCTGTATTTGCTTGCTCCCCAGTACCGGGATGGGCATGCTCTGGAGTATACTGCATTTGCAATACGGAAGTCGGACGGTGCGGCTGTGGCTCTTCGATTCGTCACTCCGCAAGGCAGCCATTATAGTGCGGGAAATACTCCCCTTATCCAACCTGGCAATGAGCATAATCGGCTGGTGATGCGTCTTGCGCAGGGACCCGGTGGTGAGCATAATGATCAACTGTATGACATTTTCACCTATCGACTCAATCTGCAGCAGGGAACACTGGTTTTGGAAAAAAATTATAATTAATTGTACATTTCATGCAACCATGATGCTCCAGCACGCATCCTAATCTATAAAGGGGGAGTTTCATCTGGATATTGTCGATAGACTGAAGAACCGGGATGAGGCCGCTCTTCGTCTGTTAATGAATGATTATGGAGATATATTGATGCGGACAGCATTTCTGCTGGTGAAGGATCGGCAGGCTGCTGAAGAAGCCGTACAAGATACATTTATTCAGGCTTACCGTAGTATCGGTCAGCTGAACGACCACCATAAACTGAAAAGCTGGCTCGTTCGTATCGTAATTAATCGCTGCCGAATGAAGCAGCGTACCTGGAGCTGGCGCAACATTTTTCCCGGCGGCGGAGCCGAAGAACTGCCGGATACGGATATGACGATTGCTGCCGGAGCCGATGAGCTTGTTATCAAATACATAGATCAACATAAGCTGGTTCAGGCTGTACAGCAGCTTGACTATATGTATCGTGAATGTATCGTACTTTATTATTTTCAAGAAATGAGTATACAGGAGATTGCCGACCAGCTGGACAGCAAGGAAAATACGATCAAATCAAGACTAGCCCGGGGACGCAGTCAGCTGCGTCGTCTATGGGAGGAGGAACAACAATGACATCCGATCACTCACCGAATGAACAGCAGCACATCCGGCAGCAGCTGGAGCAGGAACTGCAATCGATTCAATTCAAGGGACATGATCATGTCCTTCATCAGACCCATCCGGAGAGCTTGCGCTCCCGAATACATGCCCTGTGGAATTATGAATTTGATATATCGCTGCGACCTGCAGGTATTGCAGGAGCTCTTACAGCTGCCACTTTTGCAGCTTTTCTGATCCTATTCAATGATCCGTCTCCTTCTGTCCAAGATCCTGCAAGTTCTTCTTCACCAAGTTCGCAGCGGCAGCTTATACAAATAGATGGTAACACGTACTGGCAGGATCAATATGAACAGGCGGTGAAGCAGGATGAGAGTTAAATTCAAAGTAAAGCATATCGTACTATACGCTCTACTGCCTCTCCTGCTGATCTCGTCCACTGTTTATATATTAATGATGCCGCAGGTATCCGCCTGGTTACATGGTCGAACCAATCAATCGCTGGCTGAACAGCGAACCGAATTACTGGAAGACCTCGCCAAAGCCTCAGCTCCGGAACGAATAAGTATAATTCGTCAAAAGGTTATAGGCAGCGGAGGCAGTTACACTCCGTTTTCTTTTGATGTCTATATCGGTTCCAATTCCAGTCAATCAGGAGGCAATTCGGAATCTGTTTCTCCTCTGCAACCAGCAGAACAAATCGATCTACTGAATGAATATATTGCTCAATCCACACCTGGATATGAGCTGGAAGACGCGTCACAGCAGCTTGTTTTCCTGTATGATTCACTTGGACAACAACAGCAAGCCGATCAGGCACTTCAACAGGCAATGGCCAAGTTCCCTACACCATCCGAGCAGCGCAGTCAGCTTGCTATTCTGCAGGCCAGTCGTCTGCTTAATAAAGGTGATGCAGATGAAGCCAAAGAAGTTTATCAGAAGATTCATCCAGAGACCCTTTCCCAAAATACGGATCTGAACGCTGCATATGCATTGCTTCATGCCCGTCTATTGTATACGGATCACCAAGCAGACCAGGCACTGGCTGTCCTCACCGATGCCATTAAGGAACTAAAAGAAAACAGCTATTCTTCCGGAAGTGATCCGGCGAGCAGCATGGGCTACACGCCCTTAACTCGAATGCAGCAAACCATCCAGACAGCCATCCGGATGGATGAATACACGGCAGGTACTATACAGGGAACTCTGAAACGAAGCGATGGCACTCCTGTGGCTGGTGCAGGTGTATTCCTGATTGCCGAGGGCGATCTGAACTCCTATTCTTCCAATGTATTCGATTCGGGTCCTTATCATACAATGACAGATGCTAAGGGTCGTTATGCTTTCCATGCGGTAATGCCCGGATTCTATCAGCTGCGGTTAGGTCTTTCCTTTCAACAGGTAGATGGCTGGACCTGGCAGGTTCCCGCTGACCCTTGGATTCATGTGACAAAAGGGAAACAGCTGCAGCAGAATACCGTACTTCAGCCGCTGATTCAGCTCAAGCAGCCCGTGAATGATCAGATAATTACAGATAATCAGATTGTTTTCAGCTGGCAGCCTGTAAAGGGCGCTGCCTATTATAATCTTGAAGGTGGTATACAGTATCCAAATGGCAGTACGCGTAGTGTAGTCAAAGAAAACATTCGTACTCCTTCTCTAACGATAACGGCAGAAGAGCTGTACCGAATGTCGATGGGATTCTCTTATGGATCTTCCGGAGATTTTGATTCGGTTGTGCCGGAGTCTATGCTGTCATTTATGAATCCCAATGGACGGTTGTCATGGAATGTAATTGCCTATGACTCAAACGGTCAGCAGATCAGTCAGAGCAGCGGATACCGATTAACACGCGAGAGTATGGGAAATCTCCCCTTTTTCTATCTGAAGAATCGTACCTTAACGCCAGCAGATCGCATATTGCTGGACAAAAATCCGGAAGAAGCATTAGCTACTTATCGCCAGGATGTGGCGGCCAATCCGCAGGATACTCATGCACTGCGTATGCTGACACGCTTGTTAAGTACCAAACAGTCCATTATGGAAAATACAGAGGGAGAAGCTGAATACATCAAACTGATGCAGCGTCTACTAACCCTCTCTCCGAGCAGTCAGGATGCTTCTACTCTGGCCGATTATTATTACAGACAACAGGATTGGATCGCGTACAACAAGTATCATGCGTTATATCTTGCCCTGAATGATGGCAGTGCCAGTGAGAATGAAATACCACTGAGCTCTTATGACCGATCTACATATGCGGTCGCCCTAATGAGGCAAAACAAACTGCAGGAAGCCGATCGACAGTTCAGATTGGCAATGCAGCGGGACCCTGACCACCGGTTTGTCGGAAGTTATATTGCGAACCGGCTGTATATGGATCGTACGCTGGACAGTGCGCTCGCGCTGGCAGAACAATATCCTCAGCATGAGTCCGAACAAGCTGCCTATTTCTGGACTAACCTGCTGCGGGATATGCAGGCAGAACGCAAGCAGTATTCCAATACAGCACAATATGATCAGGAACTTCAGCAGAAGCTGGGATGGTACGTACAGGGACATGAAGATCGATTAAAGCCATGGGCTTCTCAATCGTCGAAGGATACACCAATTATGCAAAAGTTTATGAAGGCTTTACTGGAAGTAAGATGATCATTCTATTGATCTCGATCAACGCATACGATTCATTCATCAAAAAAACAGGAGCATGGCGTCATCAACGCTGTGCTCCTGTTTTGGCATACCAAGCCGGCGGTCCCTGACCTGCAAAATCATGCGTCTTTATGGTATGCCGGATTTTGTCCAGTACATAGGATGGCGCATGATGCTGAAGACCACCAATCAATGTCGCATGTTGATTCAATGCGACATACAGATTATAATGCGGCCAAAAAGCATCGGGAATTGTATCTTGAAAATAGCCATCTACCTGTCCGCAGGCAAAAGTTGTACTGACTTCACAGGTATACTTGGGAAGCTTGAAAAATTCCTCCCACGCATCTCCCCAGTCGAACCGGCTGAAATCGATAATACCGGATAGCTGCCCATTCTCAAAAATCAAATTGGCCGGATGAAAATCATCATGTTGAAATACAACACGGTCATTGCACAGTAGATCTACATTTTGCTCAATATACTGCTCCAGCTCGGTTTGACGATAAAAGGGAAGATCAAGCTGTCTCGCCTGCTGCTTTTTCTGTATGTATTTGTTGTAGCGTCGCTTCGCCCAATCAATCGGCTCGTCAGGTATCACTTGATGTATGATATGCAGCTGTTGACCAGCAGCTCTTCCCTGCTGATATTGCTCATCTACTGGTAGGTGTGGCAACACGTTCTCTCCATCTTCTCCACTGAGATAGTCCAGTAACAGGTAGCAGCAATTCAGCTCGGGCAGTATCTGCATAGTCAGCGGCTGCTGGCATTGTACTCCATTTCGATAATGCTCATGCAAATAGCGATGTTCCAGTGTACAGCGAATAGACTCGTTCAGTGGGTATATTCGCAGCAAGTATACAGGACGATTGTTATGGTAAAGTGTATATTTCATGGTATCCGAGTATCCCTTATCTAGCACCCGCGCATGATCAAACGTATAGTTTTCCTCAAGCATATTCAGTAATTTCCGAACGGTATGTTTGGATAGGATTGGAACAACCACCGTATTCACCCCATTATTCAGATCTATATATTACATCCTTTATCATAAACCAAATAGCCGATGTCTGTCCTGATTAGCATGCAAAAAAGCTGGTATTGGCATACGGCCAAACCAGCTTTTTCAGCATGTATTACAGATTAAATGAGCATTGCA
Organism: Paenibacillus shenyangensis; assembly: GCF_000346635.1. Classification (NCBI taxonomy): domain Bacteria; kingdom Bacillati; phylum Bacillota; class Bacilli; order Caryophanales; family Paenibacillaceae; genus Paenibacillus; species Paenibacillus shenyangensis. The sequence continues at coordinate 224,104 of NZ_AOIG01000007.1, read as the reverse complement.
CCTATTAACCCTACATAGAATAGAGAAACAATCAGATCTACCAGCGATGCTGCGAATGATTAACCTCTCTTCTTACGGGTCATAACGTCGAAGATAACAGCCAGTGCCAGTACAGCACCACGGATCATATACTGATACGAGATTCCTACACCAAGCAGATTCATCCCGCTGGAGAGTGAAGCCATAACCAGTGCACCGATGATGGAGCCGGTTACTTTACCCACGCCGCCTGCTGCGGATACACCGCCAACATAAGCAGCAGCAATCGCATCAAGCTCGAACAGCGTACCTGCTGTTGTAGTTGCAGACTGTAGACGGGAAGTATATAGAATACCGGATAATGCAGACAGCATACCCATGGAACCAAATACGATATACGTAATCTTCTTCACGTTAATTCCGCTTAAGTGTGCCGCTTCCGGATTACTACCTACTGCATAGATATGACGACCCAGCACAGTTCGGGTAGTCAGGAAGTGATAGATGATAACAACGGCCAGTGTAATAACAACAGTCCAGGAGAAACCGTTATATCCTGCCAGAATCCATGTCACATAGGCGATGATAGCGGATACAAATAACATTTTGACAACAAAGATCTGATTGGATACAACTTCGAACTTGTACTTGATCTTTTGTCTGCGCTTGCTTGCTTCTGAATAAATGAAGAACAGAATAGTAATTGCTCCGATAATCAGAGCCAACAGATTCAGACCGCCGATTTGTGCAATAGCCGGCAAATAACCATTACCGATCGCATTGAAGTTATCGTCTTTAACAATGATTGTACCTGTCTTCTCCGTTACCTGCAGCAGAGCGCCGCGGAAAATCAGCATTCCTGCCAGGGAGGATACGAATGATGGGATACCAATCGAAGCAACCAATACACCATTGAACATACCGATAACGATACCCAGTACAAGAATAATCGGAATCGTCAGATAAAAGGGTACACCCATCTGCGATAGCAAAATGGCTGCAATCGCTCCCATAAAACCGGCCGCAAAGCCGACCGAGAGATCGATATGCCGGATAACGATAACCAGCGTCATGCCGACTGCGAGTACGGCAATATAACCTGTAGCATCCAGCAGATTACTGATATTACGGGAAGACATAAACAGACCATCCGTCATAATCGAGAAAGTCAGCATAATAACGAATAATGCGATGTACATACCATAATCACGGATATTTACTTTGAGCAGTGATCTTGCCTCAGTAAAGAAATTCACGGCTTAGCCCCCTATTGTGTAGCAAAGTGCATTATTTTTTCCTGATCGGCTTCTTCAGCCGTCAATTCACCCTTGATCTTGCCTTCAGCCATGATATAGATCCGGTCGCTCATGCCCAGTACTTCTCCAAGCTCGGAGGAGATCATAATAATACTCATGCCTTCGCTGATCAGCTTATTCATAATCGTATAGATTTCGAACTTCGCTCCTACATCGATACCGCGCGTCGGTTCATCGAGAATAAGCAGCTTCGGTCCGACAAACAGCCATTTACCAAGCGATACTTTTTGCTGGTTACCACCGCTCAGATTGCCTACGGTCTGTTCTATCGATGAGGCTTTGATATACATGGAGTTTTTGTAGCCGCTGGCTACCTGAACTTCTTCATTTTCGTTAACTACACCGCCTGGGGAGATCTGTTTGAGATTAGCGACGGTTACATTGTTTTTGATATCCTGAATCAGGAACAGTCCATCACCTTTGCGATCTTCTGTTACATAAGCGATGCCTGCATGAATCGCGTCACTGGTATGCTTGAATGATCTTGTCTTGCCATCAACCAGCAGTTCGCCCTCGAGCTTGTAATTCTTGGGATTACCAAACACGCTGAGTGCAAATTCGGTACGTCCCGAGCCCATCAAGCCGGCAATACCGATAATCTCGCCTTTATTAACATGCATGTCTACATTTTTGACAACATGACGACCAAGTTCCTGATCATAAGCACTCCAGTTTTTCACTTCGAGAATCGAACTGCCGAACTTCTTGTCTGGACGTTTTGGATAAATATCCTCGATATCCCGTCCAACCATATTTTTGATAATGGACGATTCTGTGATCTCACCTTTGGCACCATCCAGTGTACAGATCGTTTTACCATCACGTAGTACAGTGGCTTTGTCTGCGATCGAGATGACTTCTTTTAGTTTATGGGAAATCATGATACAGGTAATGCCCTGATCCCGCAGATCGCGCAGCAGCTCCAGTAGATTCTCGCTGTCATTTTCATTCAGCGCCGCTGTCGGCTCATCCAGGATGAGCAGCTTCACATCTTTGCTCAGTGCTTTGGCGATCTCAACCAGCTGCTGCTTACCGACGCCCAACTCGCGAATCGGAGTTTCCGGGTTTACATTCAGCTTGACCTTTTGCAGCATTTCCCTGGATTTGATAATCGTCTCATTCCAATCAATAATGCCTCCACGCTTCACTTCGTTACCGGCAAAAATATTCTCATAAACACTCAGATCCGGGAAAAGAGCCAGCTCCTGATAAATAATGACAATACCTGTTTTGACACTGTCACTGATCCGGCTGAAGTTCATCACATTGCCTTCATAAATGATATCGCCTTCATACGTGCCGTATGGATAAACGCCGCTCAGTACCTTCATCAGCGTTGATTTGCCTGCACCATTCTCGCCGATCAGACAGTGAATTTCGCCTTTGGCAACCTGAAAGTTCACGTCGGATAAGGCTTTGACTCCTGTGAAGCTTTTGGAAATATTGCGCATTTCCAGAATATTCTCACTCACTGCTGCTCCTCCTTGCCTGCTCTTGCGGATTATTCATCTTTACCGGCACGCGAATGGCAAGACAGGAACATGATTCTGTCCCTGTCTTACCACCGGATGCCTGGATGGATTTGAGCTTACAGACCTGTGAAGTCTTCCGCTTTGTAGTAGCCGGAGTCGATCAGTTCTTTTTGTACATTATCTTTGTCGACTACGATAACGTCGGTTTGCTTGGCTTTGACATCTACAGTTCCATTGTTGTAAGAGCCTGTAGTTTCCGGTTTTTTGCCTTCCAGTACTTCAACAGCCATACCCATTGCATCTTTGACCAGGGTACGAACATCTTTAAATACGGTCATGGACTGTTTTTTATTGATAATATACTGGATGGAAGCCTGCTCTGCATCCTGACCAGTGATCACATAGCTCTTCACAGTAGAGTCTGCAGAGAATACATCAGCGATAGAACGTGCTGTACCATCATTCGGTGCCAGGATAGCGATATCGCCTTTCATATCATCTGATACGGCTGTCAGGTGAGTCTGGGCTTTGTTTTTCGCTTCGTTTGGATCCCAGTTGGTCGTTACCTGACCGATAATTGCACCCAGCTGGTCACGGGACAGCTCTTTGGTGTCTTTCAGTGCTACTGCTTCAGAGGAATTGGCAATTTTGAATGTGCCATCAGCAATTTTCGGTTGCAGTACTTCCCATGCTCCCTGGAAGAACAGGAACGCGTTGTTATCCGAGGATGCACCAGCATACAGGTAAAGCGGTACGCCGGATCCTTTGGCATGGTCAACCAGGTATTGTCCTTGAGCTGCACCTACTGCGAGACTGTCGAAAGTCACATAATAGTCAACAGCATCTGTATCTGTGATCAGACGATCGTAAGAGATAACGGTAATGCCTTCTTTTTTGGCGGATTCTACAGCGGCTGCAGCAGCTGCACCATCCTGAGGGCAGATGATCAACACTTTAATTCCTTTGCTGATCAATGTTTCTACATTTTCTTTTTCTTTGGCAGATGAACCCTGACTGAACAGGATTTCTGTGGAATAGTTGGTGCCTGAGAGTGCATCCTTGAAGCGCTGTTCATCCTGTACCCATCTTGGTTCATCTTTGGTCGGGAGAACGATACCAACGCTGACTGCGCTGCTGCTTCCACTGCCGCCGGTTCCATTAGCTCCACCGCTGCATGCAGAGACCAGAACAGTTACCATCATAATAACAAGCAAAAGTGCCATGCCTTTGAAGTTTTTTCTCAATTGAATAACCCCTCTCAATCGTATCTGTCTTCTTACAGGACTAATCATATCACTGGTTTTACGTTATGTAAGCGCTTAAATATAGTACTCTTTTGCAATCATCTGTACTTTTTTATCCTGGAGTTATTCAGACTAAAATAGACAAACATCCCTGTACTACGCTGGTATGCGCAGTACAGGGATGAAGTAAGGGTAATTTATACGATGTTATAAAAAATCGGCATCATTATACGGTTATTGTACCTGTCCGTAAATCTCTTCACGAGAATGGAAATGATCCCGGATCATGGTCTGATCCAGATTAGTGACATCTACTGCAATCGGCTGGAGCAGTACTGCAGGCACTTCGGTTTTGCCATTGTTTACTTTTTGCCGGGTATCAATTTTCTCACCGCGAGCCAGACGAATAGCCATATCCGCTGTTGTACCGGCAAGCTGCTGAAGGGGTTTATAGACAGTCATCGTCTGGGTTCCCTTGACAATACGGCGGGCTGCAGCAAGATCGCCGTCCTGACCAGCGACCGGAATCTGTCCGGCCATTCCTTTTTCCGCAAGGGCTTCGATCGCTCCGCCAGCAGTAGCATCATTAGCTACAATAACTGCATCCACCTTATTGCGGTTGGCCTGAAGTGCCTGTTGCATATTGACTTTGGCATAGGCAGGTTGCCAGTCTTTGGACCATTGATCATACACCACCTGAATATCGCCACGTTCAATCAGGGGCTGGAGAATATCGAATACTCCTTTTTTGAACAGATGGGCGTTATTATCGGTGTTGGCTCCGCCAATGTATACATATTTCCCTTTGGGAACCTGCTTGATAATTGCGCGAGCCTGCAGGCGTCCCACTTCTTCATTATCAAAAGAGACATACAGATCCACCTCTGCATTTTTTACCAGCCGATCATAGGATAGCACTTTGATACCTGCTTGATGTGCCTTCTGTATAATCGCAGCTGCAGCTTCCGCATTATGAGGTACGATGACCAGCACATCGATTCCCTGCCGGATCATCGTCTCTGCCTGCACAATCTGACGAGCATCATCTCCGTTGGCGGATTGGATAATTACTTCTGCCCCTCTCTGCTCGGCAGCTTGGCGAAACAGCTCACGATCCTTTTTCCAGCGCTCTTCGACTAGAGTATCCATAGAGAAGCCGATTCGAATCCGATGGTCCTTGTCTTCAAAACCGGTTGATGAAGAAGGCATGTTCTGCTTTATGGATGGGGTATTCGTATCTTTTAGCTGAACAGATTGCGAATCCGGTCTGATCGGCGCTGATGAATCGGTAGAAGCAGAATGACTACAAGCGGACAATAGCAGACATAGTATTAACATCAGTAAGATATGGGTATGAAAGTATCCTGGTTTCGATTGAATCTCCCAGCCTGTTTTTGTACGTATATAGGATATTACATTCTGACCGTAGGAACGTGTCTTGGTAGTTCCGCTGTTTCTGCTTATTTTCTTATTTGACCGGCTGCAAGTATGATCTTCTGTATACTTCATGAGGAGCCGCCCAGTAATGACCTTCGATATTCTGTAGGCGATACATCACACATTTTCTTGAACACTTTACTAAAATAATTGGGATCGTGATAACCGACTTCAAAGGTGATCTCTTTCATGCTGCGCATTGGATCACTCATCAGCTTTTTCGCCTTGATAATCCGGCATTCCGTCAGAAAATCAATATAGTTGATTCCCAGCTGTTCCTTGAATAATTTACTAATATAAAAAGGGCTGAGTTCAAACTTCTGTCCAATCCCTTCCAGAGAAATGTCTTCGTGGGAATGTTCCATGATATATTGTTTGATTTTGCGAATCGTATCCGGCTTGATTCTCTCCAGATGTTCTTGATAGCTCTGTTCCAGATGGTTCAGAATATGACCGGTCTCGATACGCAGCTGACGGTAATCCTGCGCTTCGAAAGAGTACATCGGTGTCGTGATTTCTACCCCGATCTCGGTCAGTACCCGGGAAGCAATCCAGATTCTCTCCAGAATCCGCTGCTGTGCCTGCAGGCGGCTGGTTCCCCTGTTCTCGTATTGTCGCAGCAAATCCAGTGTCTCTTCGCGGATATGCTCCCATTCCCCCAGACGAACTTGTTCAAAAAAACGCTGTTCCCAGCTTCGTCCGGAATGAGCATGCTCCTGATGAGCTGTATCCGCAGCCGTAACATCGGTATAAAATCGATACTTGACCGGAAGGGATATATCCATTGTCGCAATAAGTGCCTGCTGATAAGACTGCCGCACCTCCGTCAGCGATTCGTAAGTATTGCCAATGCCGACAAACCATCCTTCCCGCTCATCCATACCTGCCGCAGATAATAAGTCACGCGCCAGCGAAGAAGCCTGGGCGCGAAAAGAAGTACCTGGTTTGCGAAAAGCAATTACCGGAATCTGCCGACCATATAATGCACCTACCCAGCCGCTGCCGGTATAACTGATTTTGGCTTTGATGGTACTGTAGGCCTGCTCTTGTCCGGGAGGCAGCAGGATGGCAAGAGCGAACTTCTCACTGGCTGTATCTACTCCAAGCCATCGTACCAGTTCATCCGAATGAACCTGATGCACATGATCGAATAGCAGCTGGGTTACAATATCCGCTTCAATGACCGGCATAATTTTTTGTAGTGCATCATTGCGAAGGTCGCTTTGCTCACGCTCTTTGCGCTCCTGGATAATCTGTTCCAGCACCTTCTGCACGGTAGACACAATCTCGCCTGCCTTACTGGGTTTGAGTAAATAATCTTTGACGCCCAGCTTGATTGCACGCCTTGCATATTCGAATGTATCATAGGCCGTGACCATAATAACCTTGATATCCGGAAAAGTGACTCCGATCTGCTCGGTCGTCTCCAGACCATCCATACCCGGCATCCGGATGTCCATCAGGATCAGATCTGGCCGGAATTCTTCTGCCATTCGGATGGCAATTTTTCCGTTTTGGGCCTGTTCAATAACGAGATCGGGGAAGCTTTTTTGCAGAATCGCTTGCAGTCCTTCCCGTCCGACCTGCTCGTCATCCACGATTAGCAGCTTCATCATGCGCCGTATTTCTCCCCTTTTTTGGTAAATTTAAAATAACGGTAGTTCCTTTGCCCGGACTGCTCTTGATTTCTATCACATCATCGGTGCCATAGAACAGCCGCAGCCGCTGAATGACATTGCTAAATCCGATTCCGGTAGAATGTCCTTCATTTTCTACTGGATACTCATCCAGAATCTGCTGCACTTTTTCCTGGCTCATGCCTGGGCCATCGTCTGCAATCTCGACTCTGACCTGCTCGCCGAGATCCTGTATACTAACGCGGATGGTTCCTCCATGTTCATCCGGCTCCACAGCATGAATGATAGCGTTCTCAATAATAGGTTGAAGCGTAAGCCCCGGAATAGGCACGTGCAGACAACTGTCATCAATGTCAGTCTCCAGCTGCAGCCGATCGGTAAATCGTGCTTTTTGGATCTCCATATACTGCTGAATCACACTGACCTCGTTGTAGAGTGTAACTGACCGATCAAGCCGTTTGAGATTATAACGTAGCAGTCCAGCCACACTAACGAGCAGATCACTGGTTTCTTCAGCACCTTCAAGAAAAGCTTTTTTGGACAACGTATCCAGTATATTAAACAGAAAATGGGGATTGATTTGACTCTGCAGACTGCGCAGCTGACTTTCCTTGAGCAGCAGCTTGCTGCGTTGAAGCTCACTTTCCAGCTGCGCATTCTGCTGAATCTCGAGAATCAGATTATTGATATTGATACGCATATGTTCGAACATTCGGGCCAGAAACGAAATTTCATCTGTCGAGTTAACCTTGACCTGCAGATCAAATCGCCCCTTGGCCAGTTCCTGTGCTGCCTGGGTCAGCTGCTGAATGGGATGTGTAATACTCAGTGAGAACCAGTAAGTGAACAGCAGCAATATAAAAGTAATTGTCAGCAGAATCAGTACACCCAGCTGCTTGAATTCGTTGGACTGCTTGATCATCTGACGGTAGGATTGTTCATACGTATGAATATCCTTGTCCAGCAGCGTCAGCGTCATTTCCGAGATATATCTGGAAATGCGTGTTGCTTCGGCAAAGGCATTAACAGAATCTTCGGTTTCTTTTTCCGAATGGAACATCACCGAGCGATCTGTTGCTTCTATCAGACTATCTACCAGGTTCATATAACTGGTTAAAGCAAAATCATTTTGCTCGTTGCGCAGCATGCCTACCGACCACTGCACATTTTTCAGTTGATGTTCTCTGCTGCGCAGACTGCTCAAGTTCCCCTCGGTAGGCGTAAGCCTATAATTGTTGAGTGAAGTGATCAGCTGCTGACTCGCTGTTGTCACTTCATTCATCCGCAAATAACGCTGCAAAATATCATTATACTGTTCCTGCGTTTTCTGATTGTAATAGGTGAGCGTGATCCAGATCACCGCCATAATAAACATAACGACTGCAGTCAGTGTCCATATTTTCCGCTGAATACCGATCATTGCACATCCGCCGGTTGGATAATTCGTATGCTGGTAAAGAAACCCTTGGTATTAAGCGGAATTTCTTCTCCTTTCAGCCACTGGGTCATCATTTCTACACTCATCTTGCCCATCGTTTCCGGTGACTGTTCAATGACTCCATCGAGTTTTCCTTTACGCAGCAGGGATATGGTATCAGGATGATCGTCAAACGAATAAATATAATAAGGAGCAATTTGCGAACGTCGTTCAATCTCTTGTACCATTGCGCTTGTTAGATTGGCATCAACAGATATGAATGCGTTTACATCAGGGAAACGATTTAATACATCCTGTGTGGCTGCCATTACTTTTTCTTTTTGATTAGAGGTCTGGATATATTCAATCTGGATATCAGGATAATTTTGCAATACTTCCATCACTCCTTTTACCCGTTGACGCTGATCATATTCGTGACGGTCATTACCAATCAAGATCGCTGTTCCTCTTTCGCCCATATCTTTGACCATTTGCCGGGCAATAGTGCGCCCTGCCATCACAGGGTCAGAACCAATATATGTTTTGCGCATACTATCGTTCATCGGAACATCACTCGCCACCGTAATAATCGGAATGCCATAAAAAGCAGCCTTGATTTTGGTCATTTCTTTGAAAGCCTCCGTATCCAGACCTTGCACAATAATGCCGTCCATCCGGGAATCAATCGCAATCTCGATTTGTTTAAGAAAATCGTTCTGATCTTCACCATAGCTTCCCCATACTTCGAGTGTCGCTCCTTGCTGCAAAGCTTCTTTCTTGGCACTCTCTCCGATTTTATCCCAAAACGGCGTACTCAAATCATGGGTAATGAGTACAAGGCGATACTGGGATGTTTTTTTTGCTGCAGACTGTGGCAGCTGCTTCTGATCGGATTGAACCATTCGTACTACAGTCGCAATCGTAAAACAGAGCAGAATGATACACACCGAGCCAAGTGCCAAGCTGATTCTTTTATGCAAGCCAATCATTCCTTTTTCGTATAGGTTCATTTTTGTACAGTTTATGCATTTCAAGGTTTTACCAGAGCAGGTGTTTATACTCTAACAAATCCTTTATCGGTTGGGTAGAAATTTTTTACCAGCCTAATTTATAACAGGCGCTAAGTTATTGAGTAACCAGCATTCTTGTGGATTTTATCTATTCCAATACATAGAAATCCAGTGCATTCTATTGCTCTCCTGTATATACACCAATAGAGTATGACCGATGGATTGAAATGACTAATAGGACACGAAAAATAAGCAAACCCGATCTTATTATGGTACCAAGATCAGGTTCGCTTATTATTGAAAATAGCTTTTTCGTTTCTCAGCCTCTATTAACAGCTGTTTGGGTATGGAATTGACGTCCATCATAGACAGCATCCACATAACCGGCACGGATTACAAAGTCTCCAAAATGTTCGCCTTCGTTACGTTCTGCTGCATACCGGCCAAAGATCGGCTGCAGGGTGGACAGAATCTCATCCTCATTAATATTTTCCTTGTACATCTTGTTCAGACGGCTGCCGTCAAAGCTGCCTCCGAGATACATATTGTAGCGTCCCGGTGCTTTGCCGATAAAGGAAAGCTCGGCAAGCGCTGGACGTGCACATCCATTCGGACAGCCCGTCATACGGATCACAATGTCTTCGTTGCGCAGACCGACTGCATCCAGCTGGTTCTCCAGCTTGGTCATCAGTTCTGGCAGATAACGCTCGGCCTCAGCCATAGCCATTCCGCAGGTTGGCAGTGCTACACAAGCCATGGAATTGCGGCGCAGCGCCGAGTAATGCAATCCATCAGTCAGATGATAACGGGCAATCAGCGCTTCAATGGTTTTCTTCTTCGCACTGGTTACTCCACCGATGACCAGATTCTGGTTCGGTGTCAGGCGGAAATCACCGGTATGCACTTTGGCGATCTCACGAAGACCGGTCATTAGCTGGTAATCTCCATCATCCATAATACGTCCATTCTCGATAAATAGGGTGAGTAGCCATTTGCCATCGACTCCTTTTACCCAGCCATAGCGATCCCCATTATGATCAAATTGGAACGGACGGGCTTCCTGCAGCTGCCAGCCAAGACGCTCATGAAGTTCGGCAACGAGCCAGTCCAGTCCGCGATCATCAATGGTATATTTGAAGCGGGCATGTTTGCGCACCGCACGGTCGCCGTAATCACGCTGGATCGTCACAACTTTCTCGGCGACATCAATCATTTGTTCCGGTGTAATAAAGCCGATGACTTTGGATACCTGTGGATACGTCTTGTCATCCCCATGAGTCATACCCATACCGCCGCCTACGGCTACGTTGAATCCCTGGAGCAGGCCGTTCTCTACGATAGCGATGAAGCCCAGATCCTGGGAAAATACATCAACATCATTGGAAGGAGGAACAGCGATTCCGATCTTGAATTTGCGGGGCAGGTAAACTGCTCCATAGATCGGTTCCTGTTCTACACCATCACGGCTGTCGACGACTTTTTCTTCGTCCAGCCAGATTTCGTGATAAGCGCGGGTACGTGGATCGAGATGTGTACTTACTTTGCAGGCCCAGTCATAGACCTGTGCATGTACTGCAGACTGATCCGGATTGGTGTTGCACATTACGTTACGGTTTACGTCACCACAGGCTGCAAGGGTGCTCAGCAGCGCATCATTGACTTCACGGATAGTGTTTTTCAGATTCCATTTGAGTACGCCATGCAGCTGGAAAGACTGACGTGTTGTCAGACGAATCGTATTATTACCGTATTTATGAGAGATATCGTCCATCATCAGCCACTGGGCCGGAGTCACGATACCGCCGGAAGCACGTACACGCAGCATGAACTGATAAGCTGGCTCCAGCTTTTGCTTTTTCCGTTCGTTGCGCAGATCACGATCATCCTGCATATAGCTGCCGTGATGCTTCATTAAGCGGTTATCATCTTCAGGGATGGAACCGGTAATCGGATCTTTCAGCGTCTCTTCGAGGCTGCCTCGCAGATATTGACTATTACGCTTGATGTCCTCTACATCACTGTGCGGAGCATCATGCGGCGGATACTTTTCATACTGGACCATTTTGTGTTCTCCTCTCGTAATCGCCGGGATTCCCCATTAATATACATCCCGCTGATAACGTTTTTGCTGCAACATATTACTCATATATTCAGCCGCTGCTTCCTGGCTCAGGTTACCTTCCTGAACGAGAATCTTCTCCAGGGTCAGATGCACATCGTTCGCCATGTTCTTCTCGTCGCCACAGACATAGACGATCGCACCCTCCTGAATCCATTCATACAGCTCACGGCTTCTCTCCATCATACGATGCTGAACATAGACCTTCTGATCGGTATCCCGGGAAAAGGCTACATCCATACGTGTTAATATTCCATCTTTCAGCCAGCGCTGCCATTCGGTCTGATACAGGAAATCGGTCGCAAAACGCTGATCCCCAAAGAACAACCAGCTCTTGCCTTCTGCTCCGGTCTCTTCGCGTTCCATCATAAAAGCACGGAACGGCGCTACTCCGGTACCCGGACCGATCATAATAATCGGTGTGGAAGCATCATGAGGCAGCTTGAAATTCTCGTTATGCTGAATGTACACCGGCAACGTATCTCCTGCCTCCAGACGTTCAGCCAGATGGACAGAGCATACGCCATAACGCTGACGACCATGCTGTTCATATTCCACTTTGCGTACGGTCAGATGCACTTCATCCGGTGCAGCCTGCATACTGCTGGAAATGGAATATAGACGCGAAGGCATTTTGCGTAGCAGGGACAGAAACTCATCCGCCGGAATACCTTTCAGACTATAATCCTGAACCAGATCCAGCAGATCGCGTCCATACAGATAGTTGCGCAGATCCTGCTCGCGACCTTCTTCGAGCAGATCGTACAGCTGTTCATGATCAGCGAGTCCGGCTACTTTTTCGAGCAGCGGTTTGGTTAATACGCTGATCTCATAGTGACGCAGTAGCGCATCCCGTACACTCAGATGATCACCATTTTTATTGATAACGATCGATTCATTGCCGTCCCACTCCATCGCCTGAATCAATTCGTCAACGAGCAGCGGATGATTCTCCGGATAGACACCCAGACTGTCGCCGGGCTCATACTGAAGACCCGATCCTTCAAGAGATAATTCAACATGGCGAGTCTCCCGACTGGAGCCGCGTCCGTTCAGGTTGAGATTCTCCAGTACTTCTGCCGGGAATGGACGGGTACGGGAATAAGATGACTCGGCGGCGGCTTCAGTCGTGTCTGTTGTTCCAGATACAGCTGCTGCTCCCGCCGCTGTCGCTGAAGATTGGGCTTGTCCCAGAGCGGACAGTACCTGATCAATCCATTCAGCAGCCTGTTCTTCAAAATCGACATCGCAGTCGGCACGCGATACGATTCGTTCTGCGCCCAATTCTTCCAGACGCTTATCAAAATCCTTGGCAGTCTGACAGAAAAACTCATACGAGGTGTCGCCCAGACCAAGAACAGCATATTTGGCATCTGCCAGCTGTGGTGCGCGTTTGCTGTGCAGGAATTCGTAGAAAGGAATTGCATTATCTGGCGGATCGCCTTCTCCCTGCGTGCTTACGAGAACCAGCAGGTTTTGGACCTTTTTGAGATTGTTTGGTTTGTAATCGCCCATGGACGAGAGCGTTACGTCAAATCCCTGGGAAGTCAGCTGCTGTGCCAGCTTTTTGGATAATCCCTGGGCATTGCCTGTCTGTGAACCAAACAGTACAGTGACTTCTTTGGATACAGCAGGTGCTGCTTCTACATTTACGGATGTATCTGCTACCGGTACTGGAGCATTCGTCCCGGCATTTCCACCTGTCTGAATGCTCGCTGTCAGATATCCGCTCAGCCAGATTCGCTGCGTATCTATCAGTGTAGGCAGCAATCGGTTCAGTAGTTCAGCTTGCTCTGGTGTAAAAGGACTATTAGTTACTTGAAGTTCCAACGATATCCACCCCATCATTTAGCATGACAATATGCTAATCCCTAGTATAGTGCTCAGATTAATTTTACTCCTTTGAACTTATCATAGTGTACGAAACGGGTCAATTAGAATGCCTTATAGGTGTTATCAGTTCTACTGATGATTGAGATTGGAGGATGTTTTATTGTAAATAGGTATGGATTAAGATAGATGGATATGATTTTTTTCGATTTTTGTTGATTTCGAAGTTGAGATATGGTTTTTGATCTTCTTTTTTCTTTCTTTGTTGATAGATTCTGATGTAAGTTGCGTTATGTGGTAGTATCTAAGTAATTTTTTATATCATTATTATGAATTTTTCATATATTGAAATTATCATTTTGGTAGGGTGAATGGTTGGAATTTTAAAATTTATTGAACTTTAAGTCCTCTTCCAAATGATCACTTATTAGAGCCATTTTTACATTATTTTAAAAACTTCTCGATTTATTTTATTCGTGTTTTATTTACTATTCTTGATATCATGCGTTTTAGCGTATTATTTAAAATCCACTTTTAAAAGTATTATTTGCATAAGTTAAAGATCTTTTTCCCTTTCATAATCATCAGTCCATAATAAAAAGCACTTCTACCAGTTTGTCGTATACCTACGTTAGGCTTTACCACAAACCGATATGAAGTGCTTTTGTTCCATCTATTTTATTATTAGCTATTAGTAATGAGAGATCTGTAGTATTAAATTATTTTACATAAACGCTAAATTCATAGTTAACGCTGTGGTCTTTGTCCCATTGCGCGCTTATGTTATAGATGTAGTATCCAGGCTGGGCGGGCAGTTTATATTGGCCGTTGGTTATTTTGCGTTCTGCATAGTTCCGACCTTTTTTCAAAGACAGTGTGACTTTGGTCGGCTTGCCGGCTGTCGTAATCGACAACACAGACGACTTGGGCAGCTTCGGGGCAGCTTTTTTCATTGCTGCATTTACGGTCTGTGGATCGGGTCCGCTACCTGCTAGGGTTACTTCGTTACCATCAGACTCAATCCCTGTCCATGTGCTTCCCTCGTACTGAAGCTCCAATGGAGTGGAACCATGCTTGACTACAAGCTGGTCACCCGTAAAAGTCAGTTCTGATTTGGGAGCAAAAAAATTCCGCAGAATATCCGCATACTCTACTGTTGTCTCATAACCGTGAGATTGGCCGTTTTTGTTCGACACAATCAAGGCAGATGTACCTTTCTCGTTACCGAGTGCAAGCATATATTTCTCTTTGCTTCCGTCCTTTTTGTGGACCGTAATTTCATATTCTGCTGTATAATTCAGCTGTCCTTCCAGATCTGTACTTCTAACAATAGCCTGCTGGAAGATTTCTATAATCATCCCGTCTGTATAAGTACGGGATATGCATGGGGAAGCATGCTTAACTGGTAGACAGCTGACCTGCACGGATGCGGTAGCTTCGACGATTTTCTGCAATTGTTCCGGTGTAGCCGGGCTTGCATGAGTAGTAAATGGCAGGAGTGACAACCCCAAGCAGGCCGTTAGCAGAAGCCCAGCCACCTTTTGGAAAATAGCTCTCATTAATTTCTTTCCTCATTTCTCTTTTATGTATTTATTGTTAAATTATAGAATAAATAAGCTGCAGAGTCACTATCATTTCGTACAGGCAGCCTGACTTGATGCCGAACCACCTGTACATTTTACCGGGCTACTGTACATTTGGTATTTTTATTCATGCCGATAGTGCTGTTTACTGTTTGTCTTTTTGAATAAACACTTTTCTGAACCTGATATAGGGGTATCCTGGTATTTACTGCAGATTATTCGACGGAAACATGCCTTTTAAACCTTGTCTTTTAAGCACGCTGACCTGTTACTACTCTGCGTTTCTCAACTGAAATATATGCTGGATATAAGCTTCCTTATGAGCCGTGTACTCCTGAATGCCTTCCGCGTTCTGTCCAGTAAATGCTTTCTTAACAGCCTCATATTCTTGACGAGCAGCTGCATGGGTATTCATATAATCCCTGAAAAACAGCATATCTCTCCAATGTTCGCTATCATACGGAAGCATATGAATAAAATGCGTTTTGATCTCAAAAGAAGAATCCCGAAAATGGGCAAACACAATCTCGTCAGGACGCTCTACCTTCAATCGATAAAATCCGATACTACGAAGTGCAGCTTCATACTCACTTGCTTCCGTCTCCAGCTGCATCACCCCTATTGCAATATCCAGAATCGGCTTAGACTGAATATCCTGAATAGCTGTGCTGCCAATATGCTGGATCGACTGCTCCTCCAGCTGTGGAATAGCAGTATGGATCCTCTGCCTCATTCGCTGGAATTCTTCAGCCCAGCCGGGATGATGTGGAACGAGACGTACTTCGTTACGAGCAAGGCCAAGTGATGGATGCTTCATCTTTCTCTCCCCTTTCCATTATGCTAACGACACCGCCTATCATGCAGTCTAATAACAGTAAGATAGCATGATCATAATCCGGCTCATTATTGGGAAAGTTGAACAGACGCATACTCATAAAATCCCAGCAGGTCTTCTTCATTCGTAAATCCTCCCTGTGCAGACTGGTCATTACCGCCGCCTTTACCACCAAAAGAAGCCAGATGTTCTTTGAAAAAAGCGCCGCAACGCAGTTCGCTCTCTTCATGGCGTGCAAGCAGAATTTTGCGTTCCTGTTTGGTAGCCAGCAATACATGGCGCTGCTGCCGCATCAGCAGCTCACTCGCAATACGCTGTAGATCCTGCGAGGATTGATGGTCAAATATATGCGTCAGTACTGATGAATGGGCTGCTTCAGCCTCGCTAATCAGCTGCTCTGCCAAATACCGGTCATTTTCGCGACGCAATTGTTCGATCTCTGCTTTGAGTCCCTGCTGCTCCTCTTCCCATTTATGGAAACGCTCTACTACATCTTTGCGCCCTGTATTGAACCGATTGGTAAATACATCAAGGGTAGCAAGTGCTTCCTGGTAATCCGCGAGCGCACGATAACCATATTTAAAGTACAAACGGGTATGTGCTTTTTGCTTCTCTGCACGGTACAGTTTGAGTATACCCAGTTCGCCAGTACGAGCAACATGGGTACCACCGCAGGCATTATGTTCAACACCTTCAATTTCAACGATACGAATATTCTCTGTCACCTTGGGCATCTTTACCAATGTCAGCCGCGCAAGCTCTTCTTGATTAATAAAGTAACCATGTACGGGCAGATTGCGATAAATATATTCATTGACCCGCTGCTCGAGTTCCATCATTTCTGCGCCAGAAAGGGCAGAACAATTAATATCAATGGTGGCATAGTCTTCCCCCATATGAAAGCTCAGTGTCTCTGCATTCAGTTCCTTCAGACAGATCGCAGACAGCAGATGCTGTCCGGTATGTTGCTGCATATGATCGAATCGGCGCTTCCAGTCAATATCACAGTGCACACCAGCATTAATCTCCAAACCGTCAAGCTGCTCTACCTGGTGAACAACCTGCTCTTCCCGTCGCTGTACATCAAGTACCTGCACACTGCCGATTGTCCCCGTATCGCAGGGCTGTCCCCCACCTTCCGGATAAAAGGCTGTCTCTGCGAGGCAGACATAATAATGACCTTTGTATTCATAAATATCGGTAATTGTCGTGTCCCAGCTGGTTGTATAGGATGAATCATAATAGAGTATTTTCATGGTATGGGTTTCCTCTCCGGATACGATTATATAAGTACTCACTGGGACTATTATGCCTTATAGCAAACAGCCGAGACAAGATATCAAACTTGCTGCTCGTTATACAGATCTTTCACCATAATACGATGCGGAATACCAATCTCGGTAAAAGGCTCTCCTGTAATCTGATAGGCCAGCTTCTCATAAAAGGAAATGGCGACCTGCCGGGCATGCAGCATAATATCCTGGTAACCCTGTTCACGTGCAGTCTGCTCGGCATAGTGAACCAGCTTTCGCCCGATATTTTGTCCACGCAGCGCCTCATCTACCGCCACCTGCTTCATTTGCAAGGTACGCGAATCGATTGGTTTTAACAGCAATACACCGACTACCCTTCCTTCATAAAGGGCAATAAGATGAGTCGCATACTCTTCCCCCTCCAGTTTCTCATCCCACAGACTCATACGAAGCGGCTCGCGCAGTACTCTGTTTCTCAGTTCCAGGGATTGTTGATACAAAGGATCATGGGTCGAGACAGTCTGAATATTGATTGCACTCATGGACATTTCCTCCAGTCTATTGTTCACCATTTTTCAGGTGTTGAAATATAATAGGTATGTATGAAGCAGTTAATCATATCTTGGCAGGAAGATCAAGCCAAAAGGCAGACCTTTGGCTCTGTCTTTGCTGCTTCTCAATTCAATGAAGAGAGAGCAGCTAAATGATAAAATATATTTTATGTATAAATTTGAAATTTTTACAGATCCTACACGCTATGTGACTTGTATTTAATTGCGTATATATGTAAATTAGTTCTAAAGGATGATATATATCCAAAAAAAGGAGTCCGATATAATGTTTATGATGCCCATATTATCTAATCTTATAAACAGAGGTGGACTGTGAAAATGAACATTATGAACAAAATTCTTTTGGGCTATATTATTATTGTACTTTGCTTTGCAGCGACGATCGTGATCGTGCACTCACGGATCAATGAGCTGGAAGACAGTATGACTTTTGTGGCCAGTCATGATATGCAGGTACATGATTTAGCTAATCAGATGAAGCTGAATGTCGTAGATATGGAGACAGGACAGCGCGGCTTCGTAATTACAGGCGAAGATGGCTATTTGGCTCCCTATAATGATGGTAAAACCAAATGGGTGAAAAATTATAATTCTCTTTATCCGCTGCTCGCAGATAATCCAACCCAACAGAAAAATCTGGAGGCTCTCAAAGCACGGGTTGAAAACTGGATTAATGTAGCAGGTGAGCCGGTTATCGAGCTTAAGCGTGCCAATAATACAGCTGCTTTGAATCAATTCTTTGCAACTGATCCCGGTAAAACCGATATGGATGCTTTCCGCCAACAGTTGAATACTTTCCTGGATACAGAAACCCAGTTAACGATCAAGCGTGTAGAAGGCATTCATACCAGCAATGTGAATCTGAAGATTCTGCTCTATTCTCTGCTGGCTGGTGTTACACTGCTGTCTATGGTTATCGGTACAATCATTTCCCGCAGAATCAGCAAAAACGTCAAAGCTGTTACAGCAACAATTGATGATATTGCTTCCTCGGGCGGAGATCTGACACGCCGAATCGAAGTCACAAGCAAGGATGAAATGAAAGATCTGGGTGCTGCCACGAATGCGCTCCTTAGCAGTCTGCAACAGATTATCGGTGAAATTAAAGGCAACACTATGCAGTTGGCTGAAGCATCTATTCAGCTGGAAAAAGGGGCTCTGGAGAATTCACGTTCTGCGGCTGAAGTAGCTCAATCTATTCAAAGAGTATCCGAGGGAGCCGAAAATCAGGTATCCCGTACAGAAGATATCTCTGCTGTTATGGAACAGTCTATTGCCGGTCTCGATGTAGTCGCAGGTACAACCAACGAAGTAGCTGGCCTGGCCCGCACGACCAAGGATCTGGCTTCTGTCGGCGAAGATAAAATTCATCGCAGTGTAAGCAGTGTAGAGGGAATGGCACATGCTTTCAAAGAAATTCAAAGCAGTGTACGCGAATTGGCAGACCGATCACGCGAAATTCTGTCTATTACCGGTTATATCTCCGAGACATCCAATCAGACCAACCTGCTCGCACTCAATGCTGCTATTGAAGCAGCAAGAGCCGGTGAACATGGTCTCGGATTCAGCGTTGTTGCAGACGAGATTCGTAAACTGGCTGATCAGTCTTCCCGTTCCACCAAAGAAATCAGTGTGATTATCAATTCGATGACAACCGGTATTCAGAGTATTGTACATCTGGTTACCGACAGTGCCAGCAATGTGGAGGAAGGCGTAGCTTCGCTTAACGAAGCAGGTGATACTTTTGGTACGATTGTGGCACAGATCGATTCACTGAACGCACAGATTACCGATGTAGCTGCTTCCGTAGAGCAAATGTCAAAAGGTACCCAGTCTGTTGGTTCGGCTCTGCAGGAGATTACGCGTATTACGGAAGAAACTGCTGCTTTTACCGAGGAAGTCTCTTCAATGACCGAAGCACAGACCTCTTCCCTTATGCAGATGACAGCAACGACCGAACAACTCAAAGAAATGTCCACCTCTCTGGAGACAGTGGTCAATCAGTTCAAAATTTAATCCTGTTATCACAAAAAAGACCGTACACTCAACGTGTAACGGTCTTTTTTTGCGATTATATATTTAATGAAATGTACCATCTTACCAGTACACATCCACCCTGTTAGAAATTAAAATTATCCGGATCGGCTCCAAAACGCTGGTTCTGGTTCAAATCATCGATTTGCTGCATATCTTCTGCAGATAGTTCAAAATCAAAGATATCAGCATTTTGTACAATCCGTTCCTGCTTGATCGATTTGGGAATTGTTACGATGCCACTTTGCAGATCCCAGCGCAGCAGCACCTGAGCGATCGACTTTCCATATTTCTCGCCAATTTCCTGCAGAACCGGATTATCCAGCAATCTTCCCTGAGCCAGTGGTGCCCATGCTTCGATCTGAATTCCCTGCTCTTTGCAGTAATTACGCAGTTCCACCTGACTGAGCAGCGGATGCAGTTCTACCTGATTGACTACCGGTCGAACTTTGGCATCTGCCAGCAGATCTTCCAGATGATGAACCTGGAAATTGGATACGCCAATCGCACGAACTTTGCCGTCTTCATGCAGCTTCTCCAGCGCTCTCCAGGTGTCTTTGTATTTGCCTTTGACCGGCCAGTGTACCAGATACAGATCTACATATTCGAGTCCCAGCTTGTTCAGACTCTGTTCAAAAGCTTGCAGCGTGCTCTCATATCCCTGATCCGAATTCCATACCTTGGTAGTTACAAACAGTTCTTCACGAGATACACCCGATTCACGGATTGCCTGACCTACTCCATCTTCATTCTGATAGAGTGCCGCTGTATCAATACTGCGGTAACCGGCTTCAATCGCCCATTTGACCGAGCTTACGACCTCATCACCATTTTCTACTTTGTAGACGCCCAGTCCAAACCATGGCATTTGAACACCATTGGATAACTGAACAGTTGATTGCAGATTTTGCATGACTATTGTTCCTCCTGTGTGTATGATGACTGCCTCTATGATTATAACCCATTCGTTCATTCCGATAAAATGAACCAAATACTGATTTTCTTGTTCAATTCTCAGATTGGCGACTGTATCATTTGTTCTCGAATAACTGGAACAAGCTGCCCCTCTTGTCTGCAATGAAATGCTGACACGTAAACATGAATGTGAATTGGTTTATCCGTGTTCGGTCTGTCCTTCCCGACCGGAACGACCAGGATGACGCTTGAATATTCGACGTGCGCGCGGTTCGATTAGCCAGCGCAGCCAGGTGCGAATACTACTCAGCGACAGAATAACAGTAATAGTGATACCCATAGGAATCAGCAGCCACTTGCTGGCAGCAGAATCCAGAATATCATACAGGCCACCTGCTGTCAGGGCCATTACAATAAATCCATGCAGCAGATACGTGTACAGAGTATTCATCCCCATTCCCGATACAACCGGAAGATTGCGACGGGGAACCAGGCTCAGTACTGCTCCACCGACTACTATCGCCAGTGCATAGACACCGATACGGTATATACCTGCACTCCATTCGTTATGTCCGAGCGACTCATAGGAGAAGCTGCCATAGAACCATTCCTTGCGATACAGCTGTGAATAGAACACGATCATGGCAAAGGATACTCCCAGTACAACCGCCGAGACAATCCGCATTACTCGGGTATGGAGTCTGCTAATCATCGACTTATCCAGATAATAACCAATCAGGAAAAACGGGAAAAATACTATCGTACGCGAGACACTGGCATAGTACTGTGCATCATTGGCATAGCCGGCCAGCAGAGCTACCGCTATCGCAATAGGCAGTGCATATCGGATACGAATAATGTAAGGCATAGCTACTTTCCACAAGATCATGCTGAAGAAAAACCACATCAGCCAATAGGGAGTAAAGTAGGAAAATACGAGCTCATTCCGATCATAAATCCAGTAATCAAATAACGAATACAGTGTCTCAAATGCCAGATACGGAATAACCAGCCTGCTGATCACCTTGTTCAGGTAATCGCCGGTACCGATGTTTTTGGCAAAATAGCCAGATACCAGGACGAACATCGGAATATGAAAAGAGTAAATGAATAAATACAGCGGCCGCAGCAGCGGATCATCATATAAAGGCTCGACCAGATGACCGATGACGACCAGCAGAATAAGCAGAAATTTGACGTTATCAAAATAAGCATCCCTCTTGGTCACACTCTACACTCCCTTCACAAAGAGGACCCTGATCAAAGCGGTCTTTTTTTGTACGATGCTGGAGAGGGAAATCCTATATAATCCCAGGATACAACAAAGCATCCGGCAGTTTGACAATGGTTGGACAGGTATGGGGTCTTATACCCGCAGCTATACAACATGAACCCCCATTATAGCAACCGGTATAACAGATATCCAATCGACCCAGGAAAACAACATACCAAAAACCCGGTATTGCCTGTAATTCGCAATACCGGGTTCTATAAGGATTTATGAATAGAAATGTGATGATAAAGTAGTTAATGAAAGTGTGATATTTATCCATTCAACCGATCTGGCGGTAATGCCTCATGAATGGGATTGCATGGGTTTGCGAATTCCTGCAGCTTCACTAATGATCTCGTAGGAACGCAGACGAGCCGAATGATCATAAATCATACTGGTAATAATCAGCTCATTGACCCCGGTATCTGCTACATACTGCTTCAGACCCTTTTTGATCGTCTCCGGTCCACCCTTGATGGTAGAACGAAGCTGTTTCTCGACAGCAGCCTGTTCATACTCCGACCATTTGCCGGTCATATCTGCAGGTGGTTGAATCTGGCCGGTACGACCACGAATAATATTCAGGAACTGCTGCTGCATCGTAGTGCTGAGCCATTCGGCTTCTTCATCTGTATCCGCTGCAATTGCATTTACACCAAGCATCGCATACGGTTCTTTCAATACATCCGATGGCGTAAAATATTCACGATAGATACGCAGTGCACGCTGTGTATAATCCGGCGAGAAGTGTCCAGCAAATGCAAATGGCAGACCTTTCTGGGCAGCCAGTCTGGCACTAAAATCACTGGAGCCCAGCAGCCAGATCGGAATAGATAATCCTTCGCCCGGCACAGCACGCACCGGCGCATGGTATGAAGTTGAGGAAGCATCAAAGAAACGACTCAGTTCATCCAGCAGCTCAGGGAAGTCTTCTCCACTGTTAATATCCCGGCGCAGAGCCTGTGTCGTACGGCGATCACTGCCTGGAGCTCGTCCAAGTCCAAGATCGATTCGTCCGGGATACAGCGACTCCAGTGTTCCAAACTGCTCGGCAATGACGAGCGGGGCGTGGTTCGGCAGCATAATTCCACCGGATCCTACACGAATCGTGGAAGTTCCACCAGCCAGATAGCCAATAACAACGGATGTCGCTGAACTCGCAATTCCCGGCATATTGTGATGTTCCGCTACCCAATAGCGGTTATATCCCCATTTTTCGGCATGTTGGGCGAGATCCAGACTGTTACGCAGCGCATCAGATGCAGTCGCACCTGCATTGATCGGTGCCAGATCGAGCACCGACAGTGTTATATGATCAGGAGTTACCTCCTGAGATGATGAATATTGATCAGACATAGATATGCCTCCTTCTTGGAAATAGTAGAGGTTCAATATACTATTATCCGCTTTTTCCAGCTAAAATGCCAGTCAATCTCTTACTTTACAGGGAATCTCCGACGACACGGTTGCGACCTGAATGCTTGGCTTCATACAGACGATGATCCGCAATCGCCAGCAGTTCCGTTCTGTTAATGGCAACACCAGCCATTGTACTTACACCGAGACTTGCTGTAACCGGTAAAGTCCCCGTGATAGTGCTCCAATCTGCAGAATGGATTGCCTGTCGTAAACGGTCTGCCTGCTGAAGTCCCTGTACTGCATTGGTATCCGGCAGAATTGCCAGAAATTCTTCGCCACCGATCCTGGCCAGCGCTGAGGAAGGCGGCACCGTAAGCGACAGAATCTTGGCCAGATGCACCAGCACCGTATCCCCTACCTGATGAGACAATGTATCATTAATCGTCTTGAAATGATCCAGATCTATCAAAATTGCCGTTACCGACTGCCCTTGTGCAAAGGAATCTTCCAGCAGCTCATCGATATAAGGTTCGATATACCTGCGATTATGAAGTCCGGTTAACGGATCACGCAGAGCAAGCTCACGGAACAACTCACTGTCCCGGCGTGCCTCTTCTGCATCAAATGTAATCTGCATAATACGTGCACGTGCTTCTCTCTCGGTAGAACGCAGTTTCTCCCCTGCCTCGTGATAACGCTTATGCTCCTCATAGGCACTGCGGTAATCCCCTGCTGCTGCAAACAGTTCGGACTGCTGCAGCCGGGCACGTACCATCAATCCTGGCAGACCGTGCTCATGGCATAGATGTCTGGCTTCATCCAATGTTGATTGTGCCTGTGTCAATTTACCCTGAAGCCGCTGCGCTTCGGCAGCAGTAAGCAGACATTCCGGAAGTACCATCAGATCACCCAGTTTGCGGCTAAGCGGATCATTAATAACCGGAGCCAGTGTTTGTTCCGCCTGGGCCGGATGACCGAGCAGAATCTCGACCTGTGCAATTGTATCGAGTTGGGAAGCACCCAACTCTACATGTTTACGTTTGGCGAGATCACGAAGCTTATTCACTAGCCGATAAGCTTCTTCGGCTTGTCCCATTTCATAGCGGGTATAAGCCATGTTATTGAGCGCGAACATTAGCAGCTGGGTATCATCCATCAGAGTAGCCAGCATCAGTACTTCCTGGAAGCGGCGCTCCGAATCTTCATAAGCACCTACTTCATCAAGTGTCAGTGCCAGCATCATCAGATGATCCGCCCGCGTAGACGGCGGAGCTGTATCCGGCAGTTCGCGTAGACCGGCTATCGCATGCTGAAGAGCGCTCTCATTATCTCCAATCCGCCGATAAAATCCAGCAATCAAACGCTGGCTGCGTGCGAGAATGTGAGGATGCCGATGCTCCTCTGCCCACTGATGAATATGGAACATAATCCGTCCGGCTTCTGCTACTTTGCCCTGCCGCGCCATTACATCTGCCTGGATCAAACGGGTCCGCTGGCTTAGTTCTTCATTGTCCATCTCTTCAACCAGAACAAGTGCCTTCTGCACAGCTGCAACTGCTGCGTTGGTATTACGATACGGCATAAGTTCCAGTGTATCCAATACGTCAGCAAATTGCTCTGCCGTATAACTGTCCATATCGTCTATATTGAGGTTATTTATATTTTTATCATTGCTAAAATGAGAATAGCTGCGAACCGGAACAAAATGTCGATTAACGGATTTGGTCAAGATTATCCCTCCCCTATCACAAGCAAAGACACCAGCCTGTTATGTATCTGCCTATTTATATCTATTTCTATAGTCCTAATTTCTATGTAATCTATATTAACACTGCTTATACCTAAAATCTTTAGCGAACTTGTAACTAACGATAATTAATTTAGCAATTTTCTATAATCTTTACCCAAATTGGATGGCCTTATCTCATTCCTATGAAGAAATGAGGTTTTTATGCGCCAAATTTGTTACACTAGAAATAAAAAAAGTCAGAAAGTGAGAGCACATGAAACGTTATTCGCCATACATCGAGTTCGATCGCAAGGAATGGGCTTCCTTGAGAGATCATCATACCCCACTACCATTAACCGAACGAGAACTTGAACAGCTGAGAGGATTGAATGAGCATGTTTCTCTGCAAGAAGTGGAAGAGGTCTATTTACCATTAACCCATCTCATCCATCTGTACGTGGGCGCTTCTCAGCAGCTTCACCAACTCACCACTACTTTTCTTAAGAAAAAAGCCCGTAAAACGCCTTTTATTATTGGTATAGCAGGCAGTGTAGCCGTTGGTAAAAGTACAACAGCCCGTCTGCTGCAGACTCTGTTGTCCCGCTGGGATACCCACCGCAGAGTCGATCTGGTTACGACTGATGGATTCCTTTATCCCAAAGTGGTTCTGGAGGAAAAAGGTATCATGAACCGAAAAGGATTTCCGGAAAGTTATGATATTAAGCGGCTAATGGAGTTTATGGGAGATATCAAATCCGGCAAGCCTGATGTGAGAGCACCCAAATACTCGCATTTGACCTATGATAGAATTCCTGATGAAGAGAGTATTATCAACAACCCCGATATTCTGATCGTCGAGGGTATCAATGTGCTGCAGGTCAAAAAGCAGTCCCCTTTGTTTGTCAGTGACTTTTTTGATTTCTCCATCTTTATTGATGCAGATGAATCCAATATTGCCCGTTGGTATGTAGAGCGCTTTCAATTGCTGCGCCAGACGGTGTTCCAAAATCCGGATTCGTATTTCCATAATCGGTTTGGTCACCTGACAGCAGATGAAGCCGAAGAAGCGGCAAAACATACCTGGAAGACGATTAATGCCAAAAATCTGCATGAAAATATTCTCCCGACCAAGGGGCGTGCCCAACTGATCCTCCGCAAGGAAGCAGATCATAGCATTCAAAATATTTTTCTGCGTAAACTTTGATTGGAGCCCGGTGCACCTTTCACTCACCATTCTCGCTATTTTAAATCTTATTGACGGAGGAACATACATTGCAATCCATTCTTGTAGTCGGCAGTATCATGATGTTTCTTGCGGTAGCGCTTGGAGCCTTCGGCGCTCATGCGCTCAAAGCCAAACTCTCACCGGATATGATGAAGATCTACGAAACCGGTATTCAATATCATATTGCTCATAGTCTCGGTATGCTGATCATTGGATCGTTGGCCCAGAACTTCCTGCAGGGACAAAGTCTTGCAGTAGCTGCAGGCTGGTGTCTGTTTGCAGGTATTATTCTGTTCTCCGGCAGTCTGTATGCACTCAGTCTGAGCGGCGTACGCAAGCTGGGAGCGATCACACCGCTTGGCGGACTGCTGTTCCTCGCCGGTTGGGTACTGCTGTTAATCGCTGTACTGTCCTGATCCAGCCTACTGGCAGTAAAATCGAATAGCAATCCTTTATCTCAAAAATTTGTATACTGTAATTCAGCCGTATTTATTTTATTCGTTAGCAAGTCTTCACCAATAATCATATGAATGTGTCCATAAAAAAGCCCTGAATCTTCTGCAGCAATCTGTGCTGGCAGGATTCAGGGCTTTTGTTTTATACTTTTTGGAAATTAAAATTCGACTACAAAATTAACGCACAACACGCACTGTTATTTCATCACTGCGTGTCGTTCCTGCAGCATTTACCAGTTCGGCCGTATATACATACTCGCCTGGTGCCCGATCTGTTATGGCACTGACAGCATTTTGTGCTTGTGGCGTAGATGCTTTCAGCGATTGAGTATCGATTAATTTACCATTTTCATACAGACGATATTCGGAAGCATTGGTTCCCCACCATAGATTCATCGTAATGGAGTAACTGCCGTCACCATCCCAATTATTGCTTGCCAGTACCGGTTTGCCCGGCACGGCGTCTTTCACTTCGACTTTTAGCGGCTGGCTCTTCGTGGTGCCATAGCTATTCGTCAGTTCCAGTACATAAGTGTACGTACCGTTTGCTTTGCCTTGAATATCCTGAGTCAATACCTGGGCAGCTGGAGATTGATCTGTCAGCTTCCCTTCCCCGATCAATTGATCATTTTCATACAATTTGTAGGACGAACCGTTATTGCCCCACCACATATTCATCGTAATACGATAATCACCATCACGCAGTCCTGTATCCTGACCGTTATTATCGGAGAGCATAGGAGTACCCGGAACTCCTGTTGCCAGCGGATCTTTGACTGGCGGAGTTGGTTCTGTCGGTTCGGCAGCCGTAATATCAGCACTGCTTCTTGGTTTCAGCTGGAAGCTGTCTTTGAAGATAGCAGCAATACCGCTGATATTCACTTGATCGCCTGACTGGTAAGTGAAGTCTGCCAGCGTCAAGCCAGTACGTCCATCGACCCGTACATGTGTCTTCACTGCATTGGTTGTGTATACATCACTCGTTACATCAAATTCGAACGAACCAGCTGGTGTTGCACTGACAATATTGCTGACCGTTACATTTTTCAGCTGAACCAGCTGTCCTTGATTGTAAGCATCTACCGTTACTGCAGTAGTAGGTTGAGGCAATGAAGCAGTACCTGTCTTTTCAATGGCGATCGGGTCTGTCAGTTCCAGTTCAGCGTTATAGACGGTCGTTGGAGCAGTGATCTGAATAACATCACCCTGTGCAAATCCACTCTGATTCTGGTAGACGTAGATGCCACCTGTCTCATCCTGCATATAGAATGCCTGTCCGCCAAATGATCCCGGCGTTGACGTCACGATACCTTTTACCGTTACGACGGTTCCCGGTGCCTGATTACGCGCACTTTTGATATCAGTCAATGCAGGAATCTGAACTCCGCCATCATCTGTTGGCAGCGGCTCTGCCGGTACATTCGCAATATTGACCGAGCTGGTCAGCAGGTTGCTGCCATTCTGGCGCAGACGCAGGCTGGCTGTACCTTCAGTACCCGGCTTGATGCGTACGGTCAGATCCTTGATCGCATGTCCTTTGCTGTCTGCGGTCAGACTATACGTGGAGCTGTATCCATAGGAAGCAGGCCAAGTACCATCTGCATTCTGGATCTGGGCTACCTGGCTGCCACCTGTCACGAAAATACCTGTGCTGAAGCCTGTCGTCGTACTATTTGGCGTCAGATCATCCGCTACGATACGCAGCTGGAATTCTTCGGCGTTCGGTAGCTTGGCTTGATGCACAAAGCTGTACGTCGGATTGGTTACGCTAACTGTACTTCCATAGGAGCCGGGTTTGAATGTAGAAGGGTCCCACCAGTTGTAACCGGCTGCAGGTGCAGACCACGGTTCTGCCTGTGGTTCTGTAGATGTCTGCGGCGTCTCGATAGCCAGCTGCGGCGTAGGCTGATCCAGCACCAGACCTTCCACCTGATCCAGACGAGTATAGCTCTCGTCGGTGGACAACCAGTTTACTGTATTTACGAGTAGCGTAGCATCGTCTACTTCTTTGAATCCATCATAAGTTGTTTTCTTGGTGCCTGTTTCTTCACGAAGATATTTTGGCGAAGCATCTTCCACCGGAGAAGAATCACCGATAAATGCTGCTTTGCCCTGTCCCAGCTTGGACACGGCTACGTATGGTCCTTCTGCTACTCCACCGCCATTATAGACACCCTGGTCTACTGCATTACCCCAGGCTTCTTTGGTCTCGGGCAGATAGACAATACCTTTGGCTTTGGTAGGATCGGTAATTGCCAGTGTAGAGCCTGCATGCATTGCTACACTGTTAACCCCTTCCGTAATACCAAATGCCTGATCGGGAGCGACTACATTATTCGCATTGATATCCCCGAGCGCGTTATAACGGAACCGGATACCGAAGTTATCCGACAGCCAGTCCGAACTGACTACATCCTTCATCGCTGCTGAATTACGCTCACCCTCGGACATTCCTTTGGCAGGATCTTCCCATGCTCCGCGGCGATAACCATTGATCGATTCGGAACCATCCCAGCGGTTTTTGTTACGATCGGCATTGTAATGATCGCCGATGAAGAAAATACTGCCGCCGCTCTCCACGTACTGCTCCATGGCAGCCTGTTCACTTGTTTTAAAAGGAATATTGGGTTCAGCAATAACGAACACATCATAAGGGCTCAGATCGCTGTATGTAAATGATACGGTCTTGCGCAGCTCTTTGACATCGTAGCCGTCATTTGCCAGTCCATTAGCAAAATCCGAGAATCCACCATCAATGACCCAATCTGCTGCACCGGATGTCTGACCGTGTGTATTATCGAAAAGCACCTTTTTGCCAGCGTTTTCATTTACAATCTTGGCATTGATAAAAGGTGCCGGATCACTCGCTGTCTCCGCATGAACCGTCATATTCTCTCCGCCAAATGCCATTTGCAGCGGCCATGCCAGCGATACTGCCAGCAATGTTTTTAATCCCTTGGACCTCAGTCCGTTCCATGTAACCATAAATGCCCCCTGTAACCGAAATAGTATGTAACGGCAATATCTTACCATGGAAATATATGCAAAAGTCATGAATTTTGTAAAATAAAAACTTATTTATTCATATACCAATTTTTTGCTATTCCTACAGTACATTTACCATATAAAATACAGCACAAAAAAGAAGCTTTCCCGAATTATCATGGGCAAAGCTTCTTTGGTCGGATAACAACAAAAGGAACAACAGCCGCCTTCTGTTATAAGACAACATTCTATTTGTTCAAGCAATTATTCTGGCAACCGGGATACCGATTTTTCTTCTCTCGGTGGACCAGCGTTACCACGATTTACACCGATCAGATCAAGGAAGAACACAAATAGAGGAATACCGATAATAAGTCCCCAAGGACCTATAAAATGCTCGGAGAAAATCAAAATAACAAAAGTATAAAATACCGGTAGGTTTGTTTTGCTGGACATTAGCTTGGGATTGAGCAGATACGCTTCGATCGCATGAATAATCAGGATCAAAATCACCAGATACAGCACATATTCGATTCCACCTACGCTAAGCGCTGTCAGGCTAAGCGGGATAAGGGAAATAAATACGCCTGCTACCGGCACCAGCCCCAATACAAATACAATGACTGCCAGCCCGATCAGGTTCGGGAATCCCATTAGCCATAGCGCCGTAATCGTCAAAATCGTATTGATGAACGATATCAACAGCTGGGCTTCGATAACTTTACCGAATGTATTCAAAAACATCTTGCCAAAATATCCTACTTCCTTGAAAAACCAGCTTAGTTTGCTGTCCTGAAAAGAAGCTGTAAATCGTGTGATATGCGAACGATCCAGCAAAAAGAACAAACTTAGCAGCATGGCAATAAATAGCTGCGAACCGATTTGACTAATCTTGAGCAGCACCGTAAATCCGGGACCGATAAAATGTCCTACATTCTCCAGCACTTGTTCAATATTCAGTGTGCGCAAAAATTCCACAATATAATGATTCCACTTGCTCTCCTGTGGATGCATATATACATCCTGTATCATTCCATATACCTGCACCACTTGTGTACTAACCGTTGGTACCATGCGATAGACCCCCCAGCCGATCACACCGATCAATACAATATAGACTAGCGGCAGTACAAAGAACGGGGATACATTGGGAATCACCCGACGAAACAGCTTCATAACACCGTTATACAGGCTGCCAATCAATATAGTTAGCAGCAGGGTCATCAGAATAATATTCATCATGCTAGACATTGAATAAATGATTAGCACAAGGATCAATAATACTATAATTCGTCTGATTCCATCATGGTTGAGCCACTCTCTTACCTTCATCCACAGACCTCATCTCTATTTATGTCCACTCCTTCCATAATAACGTGTTTGAGCTTCCATGTCACCAAACGCATGTAAAAGCACTGTTAACTATAGCGATATACCAGAAATGGGAGCGGTATCAACCGCATGTTTTTTTATTTAACGGACAAATGTATTGGTGAGTCGTCCCAGTCTGTCGATCTCAATCGTCACCTGGTCACCAGCTTCAAGCCATTGACGTTCTGACTCGGGCAGACCCATAATTACACCTTCCGGTGTACCGGTCAGAATAATATCACCAGGCTGAAGAGTCATATGCCGGGATAAATAATGAATCAACTCGTCACAATGGAAAATCATGTCCGACGTATTCGAGCTCTGAACTTGTCTGTCATTCACGTAAGCACGTATGCCCAACTGATTTGGATTGCCTACTTCGTCAGCAGTAACCAGATACGGTCCCAATGGAGCAAACCCTGCACCAGTCTTGCCGAGCAGCCATTGACTTGTTCGCATCTGCAGATCACGAGCAGACAGGTCATTTGCTGTACAGTAGCCAAATACATAATCCAATGCATTTTCCTTGCTTACATTCTCGGCGATTTGTCCAATAACCATGCACAGTTCTGCTTCATAATCCAGCTGCTTTGCAGACTCGGGGATACGTATATCGGCCAGATGTGCAGTGACTGAATCCGAGAACTTGCTGAATACTACCGGTGTCTCCGGCTCAGGCATATTCGTCTCGGCTGCATGTTTGCGATAGTTCAGACCGATACAGATAATTTTGCCCGGATGTGGTATACATGGCAGCCACTGCACCTGATCTTCTGTCAGCAGACTGTTCTCATACTCGGATAGATGATGATGCAGTAGATGTTCTATACTGGTATGCAGCATTTTGGTCTCCAGCAGTTCCATAGCGGTATGGGGAAGTCTTATTCCGTCCGGCAAAGCACTTTCCAGTACATGCAGCGGCAGAATCCCCTTTTCCAATTGAATCCCGAGCTGATCCTGTCCTTCTACCTGATAATGAACATATTTCATCACAAATACACCTCCAACATCCATGATGACATGCCGGAGGTGCTTATACAACTTTTTAAAGTACGAAGCTGCTCCTATATTGTGTACATTTTACGAATGATAATGGAACACTTCCGGAATTACTTGTGATGTGCTTCCTTCTGCATTTACAATCAGCAAATCGGACATATACGTCTGCCAGCGCTGATTGGCTTCATGATTTGCCAGCTGCACCTGCGCTTGCTCATAATCTTCTACTTCCATATAAGCAAACAATGTCCCTCCATGTAGGAAAATGCTGTATGTCCGGATCCCTACTTCTCCAAAAGCCTGTAGCAGTTCGGGATACACGGCTTCATGACGACGGATATACTCTTCATGATCTTCCGGCCGGATATTCAGTACAAACGATACTCTTTGCATGATCATACACTCCTCTGATTATGAATTATGTATAGTTGGCAGACTCGATCATAGGACTTGATGATCCACCCTATGTGGCTGTCCTTCTTAAATTGTAAGCGTTATCTACTGCAAAATCAAAACCGTTATAATAACATCGTATTGCCACAAAATAAAAGGCCACCAAATGGCAGCCTTTTTTTGATTATTGGATTATGAAGTATCCCTTTATCCTATTGCTCACGTTGCTCTTTACTCTTTGCTCTTAATTGTTTTATATACGATGTGATAATACTGCAAAGCTATTATACATCCGACATATCACGATCATCACCTAATCCAGGTGCTTCATTGGTAGGATGATCTACATATTTACCGTGCGATGGCTTCGCCCACTCATCAAAATGAGCTGCCAGACGCGGCAAGCCTTCCGTCAGATCCGGTCCCATCATCGGCTGGCCATGACCAGTCAGCACATGCTGTGGACGCAGGGAGGCCAGTCGTTCGACCGACTCACGGGCAGCCGTCCAATCTGTCGTCGCATATCTTGGTGGTCCGCACAGTTCACGCTTCTGGATCATGCTATCCCATAGCTTATCCTGGTCTACAGTAATAAACGCATCACCTGCGATCAATGTACCATCCTCTTCTCGGAACAGTGACACGTGACCCGGTGCATGTCCAGGCGTATGAATCCAGCGCCACTGTGACAAGCCTGGTACACTGTGATCAGCTGGCAGATTATGAATATAAGGCTGCAAGTCAACCGGCTGATTCGGGAACACGGCAGACAAGCGGGAATTCAGTCCACCCTCTACGCCCGGATCATAACTTGGATATTTGGACTGTCCGGTCAGGAAAGGCATTTCCATAGGGTGCGCATAGACAGGTACATCCCATTTCTGGGCGAGTTCCACTGCCGAACCCGCGTGATCAAAATGACCATGTGTCAAAATAATCGCTGTCGGTCTTGCACCCGTACCGAATCGCTCATTAGCTACTTTGACAATTTTGTCTGCCGATTGCGGAAGTCCTGTATCTACCAATACCCATTCCCGCAGACTGCCCGGAATCCCGATAAACGCAACATTTACAAATTGCAAAGTCAGACCGTAGACATCGGGACGCAGCTCCACCTCATCTCCGCTTCCTACTGTAGTCATCGGAATCTTCAGATGTTTCATTGGATTCTCTGCCATCTTAATCTCCTCCTCGTATGGTAATCGTTCATACCTTACTCTTACCCAATATAGAAGAGAATTAAGTAACTCAGTCGACAAAAAGCCGGATACCACTGTATTGCAGGGCATCCGGCTATATAGTTGTACATTATTGCATAGAATAAAAGGCTATTAACAGACCCATAACCAGATTATACAGGCTGCTGAGGCTGTTACTTAGACTTGTCCATATGATCAGGCATTCGGGAATTCGCGGATGGTCCAGAACCGCTCACGACTGAAGCGCTCGCGCAGTTCACGATCCAACTTTTTGCTTTTGCCGAGTTCACCCGGTGAAGGGAACTGGGAATGGTGAGCATGGATCGAATCCAGCTTGTTCTGCAGGAAATCACCTACATCATTCTCGGTATCCGGAAAGCCGATCTCGTCCGTACAGTTACGAGAGAACGCCATCGTATAAAGCGGCGGACGTTCAGATTCCGGCAGACGTCCCATAGCACGTACTACAGCTGCACCCGTCGCATCATGGTCCGGATGGACACTGTAACCCGGATAGAAGGTGAAAACTGCTGAAGGCTTAAGCTCGGTCAGCAGATCAAGGATGGCACCATCCAGTACTTTTCTGTCTTCAAATTCAATCGTTTTGTCATGGAAGCCCATCATGCGCAGATCTTGTATACCGATAGCATCGACAGACTTTTTCAGTTCACCTTCACGAATACGAGGCAGATCTACACGATTGGTAAAAGGAGGCGTCCCCATATTGCGTCCCATTTCGCCCAGTGTCAGGCAGGCATAAGTGACCTGACCGCCGCCAGCGATATGTTTGGCGAGCGTACCCGACAGGCTATAGCACTCATCATCCGGATGAGGCAGGACGACGAGAACGCGTGAATTGGCAGGAATAGTCATCATCATTGGTTTCATCTCCTCGTTCATTAAAAAGGTTCCTTGCTCAGTTGCAGAGCGACGACCAGCTTGCCCTGGGTATCATGTCCCGCCAGGATCAGCCGCTCCGAATCACTCTCTTCATAGTGGGTCAGTCCCTCGGAATAAACCCAGCCGTGCTCGGTTTTGAGACCCACACGGAAATGAGGGGCTTTCTCCGAAATGGAACCGGTCGTATAGCGGATCAGCGCATTGCTGATAAAAGTTGCGGCAGGATGCTTGGTGCTGTCCAGATGGGAAGCATAAGCGCCTGTTGTCATCTCCAAATGAATGTACAAATCCTGATCTTGGAGATCATGGATTCGCTGCTGGATAATAGCTGGATCAATAAGCTGCATGGCCATTGTACGATTCCTCCATCTTCTTACTCTGTTCGGTGAATCTATCGTAACAGACCTTTCCATGAAAAGGAATGCCTGCTGCACTCTACATAATAAACGCTTCGCTGTTAGCAAAGACGAATGTTATGTCGATCACCTAGTACTTATTATAGTATACTATATTATTTTTAGTATGTATAAGATTCTTCGATTGCAGCCTTTTATTGATCCAGATATCCTACGCCAAAAAGCCCGAGAATCCGCATATCGCGCAGATCCTCAGGCTGTGATTTGGACAATCCTTTACTTTTATCTGCTTCTCTATTTCCCTTATTTAATGATACAATCCCTGCTTCTTCATCTCTTCTGTGAGCAGCCGAGCCAGCTCAAGCGCTCCAGCATGATTGGGATGCAGCGTATCTCCATCCATATAGAGTGCCAGTGTGGCTGCCGGTCCGATTGAGGTAAAATAAGCCGAACTGATCACATTCAGATCAATCAACCGCACGCCTTCTTCAGCAGCCAGTGCTATAGTCGCTTGGCGATACCAGCGTCCCTCCGCATTATGAACACCTGCACTGTTGAAATCGGTAGCGCGCCCCTGTGGTGTAGACAGAATGACCGTAGCACCTTTGGATTTGACGAGCTGGACCATATTGCGCATAATTTCTTTGAATTCCGCTTCGGTTTCGTTATTTTTCGGGTTGGTATCGTTGATGCCCAGCTGGAGGATAAAGTAATCCCCTGGCTTAATGTAACGAAGAATGGCTTCCAGCTGCCCATCGTTACGGAATCCTCTGGCAATCTGTCCACCGGAGGCCATATTACGTACTATATAATCCGATGGATTGATATACTGCTGCAGCATTTGCCCCCATCCCGCCTGAATGCTTGTAGCGAGCGGATAATAATTGGATACTGTCGAATCTCCACCAACATAGATTGTTGGACGAGTGACCGGATTAGTAGATATCTGGGTAATCTCCAGTGCACTGAGGGTAAATGTACCGCCTACTTTGCCTTCGGTAACGAGCAGATTCAGTTGTCCATCCGTAATCGGAATCTCGAATTCGTCGGTGACATTGTTACCAGTCATATTAATCACCTGATATACACCTTCGGCTGCTATGCTGGAACGTCCGGTATTACCGAGCATGGCTTTGACTTTGTACAATCCATTCGGCAAATCCACATTAAAAGTATTGCTGCTTTTGGTACCAAACTCTACAAATTGAACAGCATCACTTCCCGCTCCCTTACCGGCTGCAGATACATTTCGCATATTCGCAGGTGTATTAAATCCATAACCTTTGCTGGCGTTGTATCCATCTTCAGCCCGTACGCCTGTATAACCTGCCTCTACTGCACCTCCGCCAAAATCAAATTTGTAATTGGTGACGGCAGCATCTGCTGCAGACAGTGTAGGCAGCAGACTCGCGAACATACAACCTGCAAGAGCCAGTGTACTTATCTTGCGCAGTAGTCCGGATGCGTTCACGGATTTCTTTTTTGGAGGAAATACATTCACAGGGTTAACAGAAACTGACTGTATTCCTTGTGAAGATGATGCAGAGAGAACGGATACAGCTGGGGCGATGCTTGGATGAGTGGCTTTTTTCATAATTTCCTCCTTTTATTGTAAGCGTATTCGAAGGTACCGTTATAAGATTCGTTCCTTTCTGGTAAACTTCCTCTAATATGTAAGTAAATAGGTTATAAAAATCGCGAACTGCTATATATAATATTCTGGATATGGATACTGGATATAATAGCTCCGGTAAGAAGCCTGAATCGGCGGCGTAGGTAAGAAGACAAGATAAAGATGGAAGATGGAGGTCGAGACAGAGGGTAAATAAAGATCCGACCCGGGAGCAGGGCGATACGGAAGCAATTACATAATCAGCCGCATACAAAAAAACCGGAAATGCCTTCAAGGGCACATCCGGTTTGGATTAGAGATACTATTCCTTTTAGATAAAGCGTACATTCTGTATATGATCTTATACAGCTTGCTTTGCTTATACTTTTTCCTACTCTGTTGTTATAGATATTAAGCTGCTTACTTTACAATCAGTACCGGACACTGGGCATGCTGACTGACATAGTGACTGACGCTTCCCAGCATTAACTCCGAGAAAGTTCCCAAGCCGCGATGACCAATAATGATGAGTTCGACCTGATGTGCGGCCGCATATTTGACAATTTCCTGACCGGCATGACCCTGTAGAATCTGAATACTGGCATCCGGCATCGAAGCAGTCAGGGTACGCAGTTGCTGCCTTACCTGCTCTTCTTCTTCCTCAAAATAAGCTTCCAGCTCATGTGTCGGAATCATTAAAGGCTGTTCCAGCAGCTCGGACGCAGTAGGATCGACATAAATGATTTCAATATGGGACTCCTGCGCTGCAGCAAAAGCAGTCGCATGTTCCAATGCACGCTGAGCATGCATGGAGCCATCATAAGGGACAAGAATATTAGTGTACATGTTCTGGTTCTCCTCTCCGGATTAATGACTGGTTGCTGGCTGGTTCAGCGGGCTGGATGCCGGACGAATCAATGCTGTACGCAGTACGGTAATCCCCCATGTAATAATCGCAATCAGCAGCAGGTGGATAACAAAAGTGGTGACTGGCGCACCACTGTAAATCAGACGCAGATATCCCTGAATACCATTGGGTGCAGGCAGGAAGCTGCCAATATGACGGTAAAAGGGGGTCAACATCGCAGATGGAATAATATTGCCTGCAGTCATCAGCTGGAATGGAATTAGCGCCACATTAAATAACGGAGCCGCATTGCCAAAAAGAGCAAATCCCATTTGCGTAACGGCAATACAAGCGATATAGACAAGAATAT
Organism: Paenibacillus shenyangensis; assembly: GCF_000346635.1. Classification (NCBI taxonomy): domain Bacteria; kingdom Bacillati; phylum Bacillota; class Bacilli; order Caryophanales; family Paenibacillaceae; genus Paenibacillus; species Paenibacillus shenyangensis. The sequence continues at coordinate 186,378 of NZ_AOIG01000007.1, read as the reverse complement.
GGAATCCCCACATCTGCCAGAATGAAGCCGCAGTATCTGCAAACACCATGGCTACGCCGGTAACAATAAGCGATCCGATAATGGATACCCCAAGCAGCAGTAGCTGTCTTCCCCAGAATATATCCCATTTGCTGTGACTGCGCTTGAGCATCATGGAAGACAGGTTTAACTGGATATTCATTGTCATTACCCCAATATAGGTGATAAATCCAAGGATCATCGGCAGCATAGAGATAGCAAAATTGCTAATATCATGCGTTTTGACTACTTCGGTAGTAACTGCCTGCTGCTCTACATTGGCAAAAACCTGTTTGCCGACAGAAGCAGAAATCTGTGCTGTCGAGCTCTCCATAATCGATTTGGCAATGTCTGAATTTCCTTGATTAATGTAATACACGAGCTTGGCGTCGCCTTTTACAGCAGCTTGTTCCGTGAAGTTCTTGGGAATGGCAATGACCATCATCAGCGCGCCGCTATCCATCTGCTGCTGCGCTTCAGACAACGATGTGTAAGGGACAATTGTGTAAGGCGCCTGCTTGCCGATAGCATCTGCAATAGGCTGACCAGCTGCCTGATCTTCATTAACAATCCCTACTTTGAGCTGATCAATTCGTTCAGTCGCACCGTTATATCCGGTCATCCAGATCAGTGTAAATATCAATGGGACGAAGATAGCGAATACCAGTCCAATCTTGGTTTGTACAATTTTCAGAAATTCCTTGCATGTGTTTAAAGCGTTCATTCTGTACTTCCTCTCCTGCTTCTTAATTTAAATATTAATAAATGCATAGCCGATAAATGGTTGTGCATGTATTTATCCAAAAAATCACCGGCTTATATATTCAGCCGGATAGATTTTTGTATATTTTATTAATGGATTCAATAAATTGGTCACTGCCTTCATCTGTCAGCATCTCATTAATCTCCATCTCGATTCCACGCATAGCCGGAGTAACCTGTTCCAGTAGTTCCATGCCTTTGGTCGTTAGATGTACATTAACTGCACGACGATCATTGGGATCGACCTGCCGCTGTACAAGCTGCTTGTTCTCTAGACGTTCCAGGGTCTTGCCGATACTCGTCTGATCCCGCTCATGAACCCGAGCCAGTTCTTTCTGAGATACGCCGCCATGTCTGCTCAATTGGTGCAATATACCAAATTGTTCAGGAGTAATATCGTAAGGTTGCAGGCGCTGGGCTGCTTTTTTTCGGTATAAGAGATAAGTTCGGGATAATAACAGTCCCAGAGGACTCTGTTCCTGATCAAAAGGCATATTTATCCTCCTAAAATAAATACTAGCATAGCCGATAATCGACTATGCTAGTATATTACTTCTTATTTTTCAAAGTCAAAGCTTATTTTGAAAAACGCATAAAAAATATTATATACGTCTTATTAATCCCTCGGATAATTCACCTGCATAATATCCATAAAAGGAATCTTGTATAAATCTTCGACCTGCTGTACATGCACCTTGCCTGTACGTGAGTCCATATTTACAATCTGACCGCGCACTGTGTCTTCCCAACCCCATACGGTTAGAACGATCTCTGACTTTTCACGGTACGCTTCAGTGAGTTGGTTACCCATTTCTTCCAGAACAAATTCATCGCGTGTTGGACGCTTGGCCACTTTCGCTTTAGCCAACGAAATACCTCCCTAATCAATATGCTATATCCATTTTAACCTTATATGTTCGTATACACAATACTTTTGACAAAAAAATAAGAACAAACGTTCCTTTTGTGAATATATCTACATTGCTGTATTGTTCTATATCCTGTATGGAAGCCTTCCTTTATCTTATGCTTCCCTATAAATACAGCAAAAGACCGTCCACGAGACAGACGGTCGGTACATATATAGGTATTCCATTAAATTACCAGTTATCTTATTTGGTACTGGTAGATTATTGGCTTAGCAGAGCTTTACCAATACATTATTAGTGTACAGACCGGCCATCCATTTTAGCAGCAGAGATCTGTTTATTTGACGATCATTACCGGAGCCTGGGCTCGCTGTGTAACATAACGGCTCACACTGCCTAATACCATCTCACTCATGGTACTGAGACCTCGGCTGCCCATGACGATCAGATCAGGTTGTGACTGCTGTGCATATTCCACAATTCCCTTGGCTGCACTGCCATACAGAATTACAGTCCGGGCATCAGGAATTTTGGAGATCATCTCACGCAGATTACGCCGGATCTCGTCTTCTTTATGGTCAAAATAAATCTCCAGTTCACTGGAGGTCATAATGAGAGGTTGACGCAGCTCATCTACAGTCGCTGAATCCACATACAGAATTTCCAGTTCGGCTTGCAGGCTCTGGGCAAGCGCTGCTCCACGTTCCAATGCTTTCTGGGAATGCATGGAACCATCATAAGGGACAAGAACATGCGAGATCGCCATGGTGAACTCCTCCTTTGATATGGGCTTCCTTATCCGGCAGTTAGCTATTGAATCAGCAGTATGGAGACCATACCTGATTCCAATATAAACCCATTTTATTCCAATTGCAAGCGTTTTCATTTATAAAAGATCTCACCATTTTCGTCTTTCCAAACAAAACCCCCCTGCTTGGGAGGCAGGGGGTGAGATAGATCCTTAGGAAATAACGTTTATATTGCTTGGTAATCAAGCTTTATAATATGGAAATATTATGCTTTACGCACCCAGACAGTCATATCACCTTCGCCACGATTGCCCCACATGAAGTAAGGAATAGCGGTGAAAGATTGGCGGGTTTGCTCGGGAGCGTGATCCTGATAGAGGGATTCGCCCCAATTTTGTTCCTGTTCGCGAATAGCACTACCTTCGATGATGGTACAGCCGCCGAGCAGTCTTTCGTCAAATCGCGAAGTCATCGGTTGATCGGTCTCGATCTGCAGAGCTGCGATCAATTCACCGTTATCTGCCTGCTCCAGACAGTAGACGAGCGGACCGCGCTGCAGCGCTACTTTACCTGAGGTAGCGCGCAGTTTCGGGTTGGCGCGGATGATTTGTACATCCATTTCCATATTCCACTCTACTACATCGTCGGCAGACCATTCACGCTGGATATAGACATAACCATCACGCAGCAGGGAAGCATACTGTACTGTCTCTCCATTGATCGTCAGTGCTGACTGCTTGCACCAGCCCGGTAGACGCAGAGCGAGTGTGAACGACTGCGGTTGTTCCATAGTAAAGGTAAAACGGGATGCCCCGTTCCATGGATAGCCTGTCTCCTGCTGAATCCGAACAGGTCGACCGCCAACCGGCAGTTCCGCCGATGCACCAACGTACAGATGGGTATAGATTGTATCCTCATCGCTGCTGTAAATGTACTGACCAAGTGAAGTGATCAGGCGTGCCACATTCGGAGGACAGCATGAGCAGCCAAACCATTTCTGGCGTACCGGCTTCACATGATGCTTATCCGGGTTATGATGGCAGGCAGCTGGCCATACTTCCAGCGGATTAACGTAGAAGTAATGCTTGCCATCCTGGGACATACCGCCGGTGACAGTATTATACAATGCGCGTTCCAGCACATCCGCATACTCCCCTTTTGGCTGAATCTGCAGCATCCGGTGGGCGAAGAAGACCATTCCTACCGCAGCACAAGTCTCCGAATAGACGGTATCATTCGGCAGATCATAATCAATGGTAAAAGCTTCGCCATGATGAGTTGATCCAATACCGCCGGTAATATACATTTGCTTGTGCACGATATTATTCCAAAGCGTTTTGCAGGCTTCATAGAGACTCTCGTCTCCTGTCTGTCCAGCCAGATCGGCCATCGCCGTATACATATAGACTGCACGCACGGCATGACCGACAGCGACTTTTTGTTCACGAACCGGTACATGAGCCTGACTGTAGGCCAGATCAATCCGGTCTGTTTTGCCGACAAAGAAATTGATCCGGTCCCGATTCTCCCACTCCTGCTCCAGGAAGTTCGGCTGCTTGCCACGTTCATCAATGAAAAACTGGCTTAGACGCAGGTACTTCTCTTCTCCGGTTAACCGATACAGCTTCACCAGCGCCAGCTCAATCTCCTGATGACCGTCATAACCGTGCAGCTTGCCTTCTTCAGGGCCGAATACCGTATCTATGTAATCAGCCAGACGGCATACCACATCGAGCAGCTGGCGCTTACCTGTTGCCTGATAATAGGCTACACCGGCTTCAATCATATGACCTGCGGTATACAGCTCATGACAGTCTGCCAGATTGGTCCAGCGTTTGTCCGGCTCTTTGATAGTAAAGTACGTATTTAGATAACCATCTTCGCCCTGTGCTTCGGATACCAGCTGGATAACTTCATCGGTAATGCGTTCAAGTTCCGGATCCGGATGGGTCATCAGGGAATAGCCGACAGCCTCAATCCATTTGGCTACATCGGTATCCTGGAATACGAATCCATGGAACTCCCCTTCTGCCCGGCCGGCAGCAATCTCAAAGTTCTTGATCGCGTGACTGGGCTCGGCATCGGCAATACGATCATGCAGTGCATCATACTGATAGGGAATAACAACTTCGCGTACGAGCTTGTTATAGCTCGACCAGAATTCATCCTGAATATGAACTTCCTTGGGACTAACAATTTGCAGCAGTTCTTTTGGTTTCTCCATGTGTAAACTCCTTTATCTATTGGTTAAATTGGGTGGAATCAGGGATAAGACAGCTTGCAGCCGGACTTGCTATCCCCGTATTTTGATCCTGACATCCCTAATGCCTGTATCCTATCCCTTAATTCCTGTGAGAGCGATCCCTTCAATCAGATAGCGCTGGAAGATCACGAACAGCAGAATGGCAGGCAGAACGATAATCAGGGAAGCAGCCATCAGTACGCCCCACTGAGCAGTGTACATGCCCTGGAACTGCTGGAGGCCAATAGCCAGTGTGAACTTGCTCTCATCATTCAGATACACGAGCGGTCCCATAAAGTCATTCCATGTATTGAGGAAAGTAAACAAACCGATCACCAGTACCGCCGAACGGGATAATGGCAGAATAATCCGGGTAAAAATGGTAAAGTGATTACCTCCATCAACAAATACCGCTTCATCCAGTTCTCGTGGCAATGTCATATAGAACTGACGCAGCAGGAAAATATTAAATACACCCCCGCCGAAAAAAGCCGGTACAATCAGCGGTGCATACGAATTGATCAGACCAAGCGACTGCCAGCCGATAAACGTCGGAATCAGGGTGACGGCAAATGGCAGCATCATGCTGGTCAACAGGATGGCAAATACTTTGTCCCGGCCGACCCATTTCATCCGGGAAAAGCTATAGGCGGCAATCGTGCTTGATAGCAGCGTACCGATCAGCGTACCTACTACGATAATCAGCGTATTCAAAAAGTAACGTCCAAAAGGAAGCTGCTCGAACGGTTCGATAAAGTTGCGCCAGACGAAGGGCTCAGGAATCCATTTGGGCGGCATTTCAAAAATCTGTGCCAAGTCCATCATGGAGCTGCGTACGAGCCAGTAAAAAGGAAACAAACACAACAGTGAGCCCATAATCAGCACAGCATACAGCAGCACACGCTGCCAGCGAAAAGCGGATGTGGTCATATCAGCGTCCCTCCCCTTCGTAATAGACCCATTTCTGGGACGTACGGAACAGCAGGAAGGTAAAGAGCATAATGACAATAAACAGCACCCAGGCAATCGCACAGGCATATCCCATATTGGAGAACGTGAACGCTTCCCGGAACAGGTAAAAGATATAGAACAGACTGCCATTGTTCGGTCCGCCCTGCGTCATTACATAAGGCTGGACGAATACCTGGAACCCACCGATAAAGCCCATAATTGTATTAAAGAAAATAGTCGGCGATGTCAGCGGAATCGTGATATATAACAGCTTATGCAAGGCATTCCCGCCGTCGATCTCTATCGCTTCATAGTAATGATCCGGGATGTCCTTGAGTCCAGCCAGGAAAATGACCATCGTTCCGCCCACCGTCCACAGGCTCATCAGCACCAGCGTAGGTACAACAGTCGTCTCGCTATAGATCCATTGACTCTCCGGCAGATGGAGCGCTCGCATAATGACATTCAGCAGTCCCATATCCGGATCGAACAGCCACAGCCAGACCATCGAGGACGCAATCAACGGCACAATGGTCGGCAGATAAAAGGCTGTCCGGAAAAAGGTCAGTCCTTTCACCTTCTGATTCAGCAGAATCGCCAGGAAAAAAGCTACAATAATCTGAAGCGGCACACTCAGAATCACATAATACAAAGTGACTCCCAGTGATTTGTAGAAAAAGGCATCTGTACCGTTGAATAGATTACGATAATTCTCCAGCCCAATAAAATGCGGCGTAGAAGCGACCTTATAATCAGTCATACTCAGCCACAGGCTGGCAATCATCGGACCGAGCACGAAAATGACAAAGCCCAGGATCGCCGGAGCTGCGAACAGCCAGCCCAGCCAGTTTTCCCGCCGCCGGATGGAAGACAAGGAGCTTTTGGATATCGTTTGACGGCGCTGGGCCGTTTCTGTCATGGATTGCATATGTCCCACCTCTGCTTTCACGGAATTTAATAATGAACATGTCTGGAATACAGGGAGAATATAGAGACTTCCTTATTCCTCCGGATAGGTTCCTTTAAATTCCGCGTTGGCTTTGGCAGAGATTTCACTGAATGCCTGCTGTACCGTTTTCTTGCCGAGCCATACCTGATCGAGAGCAGGATTGATAATGGCACTGATTTTCTCTGAATTTTTTAGATAATATTCGTAAGAGTTCACACCATTATTCAGTGTCTGCTTCATGATGGCATCGGTATAGCCTTCCGGATGTCCCGGTTTGACGGTCGCCCACTGCTGAATCAGCGCCGGGTCGGTGTACCATTCTTTGCTAACCGGCATCCATAGACCGCTGGCATGCATATCCAGACCACTTTTGGCATCCAGCAGGAATTTATAGAACATCCATGCTTCTTTGGGATGCTTGGTTGTCGCAGAGATTACTTCCGGTTCGCCGAACAAAGTTGTTTTGCTTTCCTTGAGTTTGGGCAGTACGCCAACTCCGTAATTCATACCCGATTGTCCAAGATCCAGCTGTACCCATTGTCCATCCAGATCCATTGCAACTTTGCGACTTTGCAGGGCAACAGCCGGTGCAGGGATGTTTTTGGACTGGGTTGGTGATGGTGCTACATGATGCACTGTGATCAGATCAGCCATTTTCTGTACTGCCTCAATCATCTGCGGATCTTCCAGATTCAGCTTGTCCTTTTTCTCGGAAATAACACTTGTGCCATTGGATGGCACCATCAGATGCCACATCCATGTATCAAAACGTACACCGTACTGCTTGACATTGGATGGATCAAAAGCGGGACTGGTAGCATTATTGCCATTATTGTCGATCGTCAGCTTTTTGGCGGTATCCAGGAATTGATCCCATGTCCATGCCTGCTCTGCCTGGGTCGGCGGCAGTGGCAGACCGGCTTCCTTGAACATGTCCGCATTGTAATAAAGACCAAACGCTTCCTCGGTCACTTTGATACCGGCTACTTTATCTTTGTCCCAGTAGAGAATAGCATTGGGAATCAGCGTATCCGGTGTAAGTTCCTTGTCTTCTTTCAAAAATTCATTCAGGTTATACAGTTTGCCCTGTTCGGCCCACTGTAGCCCCTGCGCCTTGTAGATTGGAAATACATCCGGTGCCTGGTTGGCTGCAAACATCGTCGTCAACTTGGTAACGTAGTCACCCGGAATATGCATGTATTTGACTTCGATCCATGGATATTTTTCGGTAAATTGACGAGCAATCTGTTCTTGTACCTTTTTCTCATTAGTACTGCCCCATGAAGCATAAGTAAGTGTTACCTTTTGCTTGCCATCAACGGTCTGTGCCGAACCGCTATTGTCAGAACTGCAGCCAGCCAGCAGACCGATCAGCAGTGCCGAACATAATGTCCATAATAGTAATTTGACTCTCATGCAAATACCTCCCAGACCGAAAAATCCTCATTTCCCGGTATAATATATCGATGCTGCAGCATTGGATAAACTCATATTAGCAAGCGCTTACATCAGCTACAACTCGATTATTATTGGATTGGGGTATTTTCATTGGGAGAGTGTTGGCAAGGTAATCGAATCAGTACAAGTGTACCTCCCGATTCTCTTCGCTGCATATGAATTCCGTATTCACTGCCATACAGCAGCTTCATGCGGCGATCCACATTAACGATACCAGTGGAACGAATATTACCGGTATGAATATGATCCATCAGCGTATCCGGAATCCCTTTGCCATTGTCTTCCACGGCAAAAAGACGTTCTTCTCCCTCCAGCCAGCCGCGAATATGAATAGTGCCTCCCGATTCGATTTCGCCAAAACCATGAATAATGGCATTCTCGATAAAAGGCTGCAAAAACAGCTTGGGTACTTCCGTATCCAGCAGTTCCTGTTCTATATCCATATCCACTGTAAACTTTCCTTCAAACCGGTTCTGCATAATGTACATATACTTATCCAGCCAGCTCAGATCGGTCTCCAGCTTCCATAACTCCTGCTTATTGCGGGTAGTAATCTGCAGCATCTCCGTCAGACTGATCATCATCCGTGCCAGCTCATGCTGTCCATGTTCGATCGCAATCCAGTACATCGTACTGAGTGTATTGTACAGAAAATGCGGATTCAGCTGCAGGTTCAGTGCCATAATCTCTGACTCTCTGGCCCTTAGACGGGAACCATAATTTTCTTCAATCAACTGCTCAATCCGACGGTTCATTTCATTGAACATCTCGGTGAGTTGACCGAATTCATCCTGGCTATCCGAATGAATACGAATATCAAATTGTCCTTTTTCTACCTGCCGGATTCCCTGCTTGATCCGTGTCAGTGGACGTGTGATATAGCTGGACAGCAGATAAGCGAGTACAACAGAGACCAGAGCCATAAATAGCAGGAACAGTCCGGTAGTCAAGCGTAGTGTCTGCAGGCTGTTCACCGCAGCCGGAATCGGAATCTCGATATACGAGATCCAGCCTGTTGTTTTCATTTTTTCATAAAAGACCATCGTGTCCTGTTCATTCGTATGCTGAATGAGCATTCCCTGTTCCTGCTCGCCTATGGCTGCGGGCAGCTCGGATACCCGGGTCTCGGCAAATTTGCCTTTTTCCAGACGAAGCACAGGCACGCCGGCTTTATTTACCATTCCATACGCCAGCTGATTGTAGTCATTGTGCTGTACATATTCATTCAATACCCGGGCGAGCGATTCGGGACGGATATTAATAAGCAGCACAGGCGGTTCACGATCTTCCAGCAGGCGATGGATATTGCCGTACTCATCCGCCGCTGTCATATTCAGCTGTTTGACCACAGAGATTAACGATTCATATTCCAGCGGAACCTCACGCAGTTCTTCCTGCTTGTACATGCTGGTGTAGGAATAGGTCGGAATCCATACTTCACCGCCTTGTCCCTTTTCTGCTGACTGTGCCAGTATGGACTGATAGAAGTTTACCGGCGTAACGTACATCAGTGCATTGCTGCCATAACTGTATTCAGGCGTCATTACATAAGAGGAATAGACCTCCTCATGATTGCTGAAGTACTTGAATAAAATTGGCGTAATCATCCGGTCTGTCTTCACCAGTGAAGAAGCGCTTGCAGGATCTACAGCATTCACAGCTCGCAGCAAATCATAATCCAGCGGAAGCATACTCATACTGGATTCGATTGCCGATAAACGGTCGTCCAGCAGCTGGTTATTGGTGTGCAGTATATTGCTGGTGCTATAGCGTATATTATCCATCCGATCCTTGTAGGCGATATGATTGTAAATGAAGCCAAGGCTCAAAATGATCAGGCTGGCCAGCAGCAGATGAGACAGCAGCAGTTTCTTTTTGAAGCTCATATCCTTGAACCAGCGGGCTGGATTAATCGACACCGGAGCGGCTCACTCCTCCCCCTGCTACAGACTCTACCGTTGTAACAGAGCGTCTGAACTGGCGTCTGTATTCTTCCGGAGTATACAGAAATGTTTTTTTGAATACTTTGGCAAAGTACTTGATATCCCGGTACCCAGCTCGCTGACCAATCTCGGCAATACGTTCATTGGTCTCCAGCAGCAGCGCACGGGCACGCTGCATCCGTAGGCGCTGGATATAATCAGTAAACGAAGTACCAAAATGCGATTTGAACAACAAACTGAAATAGGATGGATTATAATAAAACCGCCCTGCTACCTCATCCAGGCTAAGATCTTCATGGTAATGCTGCTCCAGATAATCCCGGCATTCGAGCATCGCCTGATCACTTTTACTCATCCGGCAGGTATCGAGCTGCTCTATCCATTCGCTCAGCAGCCCAAGCAGATGGATACGCAGATCGACAAGCCAGGCTGCCTCCCGGATTACTGTCTCCAGCCGCTGCAAATAAAGATCCCGTATACCCTGTTCCAGACCAGCTGAAGCCTGCTGGATACACGGCATGATGATTTGCAGCAAATGATACTTAAGCAGAGGTACCGAAGGACGATCTGCGGACAGCTGGTCCAGCAGATTATCCAATTCCTGCTGCACAATGACCTGATCCCTTTTGTGGATAGCGCTTTCAATAAGGGCAGTAGATGGATACCCGAACGATGTCAGCTGCGCAGGGTGAATACCCTGTTCACCGGATGCAGCAATGAGCCAACTGCCAGATGAATCGTAAAAATGTCTCTCCAGTACAACTTCTGCCGATCGATAAGCGGAATGAACAGCCGCAGCGTTATCAGCTGCATGAAACAACACACTTTCTCCAGTATGAACATCCATACTACTCACTGATTTCAAATATTGAAGCATATCCATGACCCGGTTGCGACATTCCTGTCTGTTATGCTCCTGCCAGTCCCGGGGCCATTCTACAATGATGATGAGCGGATCATCAGAATCATCCATACCTGTACAATACAGGTTCACATATTCAGCAACAGCTGCATGAATATGCTGCCGCAGCTGCAATTTCCAGATCGATTCTTCCAACTGGGAAACGTCTATTCGGCGCATTAGCCAGATACTGATCTGTGTATCCTGTTGGAAATAATGCTGACATTCCTGCTGTTCTTCATGATTCAATGTACCAGTCAACCAGCGGTGCAACAAATGCTCCTGATATACAGGTTCCAGTTTGGCGAGCTGACGGGATAGGGACTGCTGCTGCTCCAACTGTATCTGCCGTTGCTGTTGGTCCCGCTCGGTACTCTCCAACAAGGGCAGCAGCTGCTCTGAAGTTACCGGTTTGATCATATAGTCCATGACACTGAGCCGGATAGCCTGCTGTACATATTGAAACTCGTCATATACGGTAATCAGTACAATACGCAGATCAGGCCGGCTGCTGCGAACCTGACGGATATAGTCCAACCCGTTCATTACCGGCATCTGAATATCGGTCAGCGCCAGATCAATAGGATAAGCAAGACTGATCTCCAGGGCTTCCTGTCCATTGCTGGCTTCATGCACTTTATAATCCGGACGAAGCTGGCGTATGAGGGCAGCTACTCCGCGCCGCTGACGAGGCTCATCGTCCACTACCAACACCTGCAATTGAGATTCTGTCATTATGATTCCCTCCTTCCCAACAGCAGTAAATATAATTCATATTATTATTAATTAATATCATATATATTAACGATAAACAAGCGAGGATTGCTTTTCTTCTTCTCGTCTTAAAATGATTATATTTACTGCTATCAAAGAATATCTATCTCTGCTTTGACTCATCAGAATATTAAATCAGACCTTCAATGTGTCCGTCCGAGTTCAGCTTCATACGTTCAGCGGCCGGGACTCTGGGCAAGCCAGGCATCGTCATGGTATTGCCGGTCTCCACTACAATAAATCCGGCTCCGGCAGACAAAGCAACCCTGTTAATATGAACTGTAAATCCTTCGGGGGCACCCAGCTGTTCAGGCTGATCACTAAACGAATAAGGCGTTTTGGCCATGCAGACGGGCAAATGACCAAATCCACTTTCTTCTAGTTCATTTAATGTACGTTCGGCTGAAGGTGAGTAGGCTGCACCTTCTCCACCATAGATACTCGTGATAATACGCTCGATTTTGGCAGTTAGGGGCATTGTGTCCGGATACAAGGGTTGATAATGGGAAGGCTCCGTTGCCAGTAGATCGACCAGTCTACTAGCCAGTGCTTTTCCACCTGCACTTCCTTCGGCCCAGACGCTTGATAACTCTGCCGCCACACCCAGTCTTCTGCATTCTTCCATAACCAGGGCGATCTCTTCTTTATGATCTCCCGCAAAATGATTAATGGCTACCAGTACGGGGACGCCATATTTCCGCAGATTATCCAGATGACGGCGCATATTGGCCATCCCCTGCTGGAGAGCTTCGCTATTCTCATGATCCAGATCCTGAACACGTACTCCACCGTTATATTTCAATGCTTTTATAGTGACGACGAGTACAGCCGCATCCGGTTGCAATCCGGTCTGACGACATTTGATATCCATGAACTTCTCCGCACCCAGCTCTGCTCCGAATCCTGCTTCTGTTACTGCAATATCGCCCAGCCGAAGCGCCATACGAGTGCCGATTACACTGCTGCATCCATGTGCGATATTGGCAAATGGACCACCGTGGATAATGACTGGCGTGCCTTCGAGCGTTTGTACCAGATTTGGCTTAATCGCATCGCGCAGTAATACCGCCATTGCTTCCACAGCATTCAAATCTGCAGCTGTAACCGATTGTCCGGTACGGGTATAACCGATAACTATCCGGCTCAGTCGGTCCTTTAGATCCTCCAGATTCTCACTGAGACAAAGCACCGCCATAACCTCCGAAGCCGAAGTGATCAGATAGCCGCTTTCTCTTACTTCTCCATTGCCGGGACCCATCCCGGTTACAATGCTGCGCAGACTCCGGTCATTCATATCGGCTGCACGTTTCCAGACAATCTTTTTGGGATGAATATTTAGCTCATTTCCGTAATACAGATGATTATCGATCATCGCTGCCAGCAGATTATGTGCTGATGTAATAGCATGGATATCACCGGTAAAATGCAGATTAATCTCGTCCGCAGGTACAATCTGTGCCTGTCCGCTACCGGTTGCCCCTCCCTTCATACCAAAACACGGACCAAGCGACGGCTCTCTCAATGCTGCTATGGCGTGTACTCCTATGGCATTCAGCGACTGGGACAATCCAATGGTCGTCAGTGTCTTCCCTTCACCTGCCGGTGTTGGGTTCATTGCTGTAACAAGAACCAGCTTGCCATCCGGCCTGTTTACTAGCTGATTGATTGTTTCGGGATCCAGCTTGGCTTTGTATTTTCCATACATTTCTACAGCGGATTCAGGAATTCCCGCTTTGATAGCTACGTCTATAATGGGTTTCATTTTTATGTACCTCCTACAATGGAATATGTTTATTATCATACCATGTTCAGAGAAGGTGTTTGCAGCTGCAAGCTTATCAGCAAAGAACGCAATTTTCTGTTAAGATTATGTATACATAAAACCGGACTATATTATATAGTAGGGATAATTTTAAAAATAGGAATGAGAGTATGATTGAAGGAGTGGAAATGCGTGCGTAATGATAATCAAGAAATACCTCCGCTCCTTGCTATTGCCATGGATGCGACTGAAGATCTCATTTACGTCATGCGTGTGGAACCGGGTCGTTTCGTATATAGTTTTCTGAACGAGGCTGCTTCGCGATTCAGTGGAGTTACTTCACAGGATATTGGCAAAAGTTTCTTTGAAGTCTATGCAGAGCAGATGGAAATGGCTCAGTATCTGCATAATAAATACAACCGTGTATTGGCTCATGGAGAAAGCATGCGGTTTGAAGATGGCTACCTTTTGCCAAATGGCATGTTAAGTGGCGAAAGTATTATTTCTCCTGTTCGCAACGAGGACCAGATCATTACCCATCTGATCTGTATCACCCGTGATTATACAGAGCGCAATCAATACCAGGAGCAGTTGCGTTATTATGCTTACCATGACGAGCTGACCCAGCTGTTTAACCGGCGTTTTCTGAATGAATATATACTGGATGAAGGCATACTGTATCTTATGGATATTGATAATTTCAAAAATATCAATGATATGCTTGGACACGACAATGGAGATACCCTGCTCATCGAGGTTACCGAACGGATCAAAAATGTATTCGGTCCGGAAGAAATCATTTTCCGTATGGGTGGAGACGAGTTCCTCATTATCAGTAAGAATCCGACTGCAGATCCCGAGCAGATTGCTGAACGTGTACTTCGGATCATGGACGAACTGTTCCTGCTCAAAGGCCGGCAGGTTAGAATCACAGCCAGTCTCGGGGTATCCCGTGTATCTTCCGAGATTGGATTATCGACAGCACTCCGTCATGTTGATATTGCACTTCATCATGCCAAAAGCCTTGGTCGCAGCCGTTATCATATTTTTGATATCTCTCTTCGATATGAACAGATTATCCGGTTTGATCTGGAACTTGAATTGAACAACTGTCTGGAAAAGGATGAGCTTCAGCTGGTATATCAACCTATTTACAGTGTCAAACAGCAGAAAGTTATTACCGTAGAAGCTCTGCTGCGCTGGAACAAAAATCATTCACAGATTGTGTCGCCGGCAGAATTTATACCGGTAGCCGAAGAAACCCGGCTCATCATTCCGATTGGGGAATGGGTAATCCGTCAGGCTTGCCGCGATCTGCCGCAGCTACAGCAAAAATATGGACATTCGATTCGTGTAGCTGTTAATATTTCCAGAATCCAACTGGATGAGCCGGACTTTATCGAGCGGCTGAACCAGATTGTACAGGAAGAAGGTATCTCTGCACGTTATATTGATCTGGAAATTACCGAAAGTGTAGCAACCAGCAATACGGTGGAAGAACAATCCTCCCTCGTTAAGCTGCGTGAACAGGGTTATACTATTTCACTCGATGATTTTGGAACGGGCTATTCTTCACTCAGTATGCTGACACGACTGCCTATTGATACCATAAAGATTGACCGTTCGTTTGTCACCCAGATGAATCCACCTGTACTCAAAGCGCTAATAACCATGGCGGAAGCGCTCGATCTGAATGTAGTAGCTGAAGGTATTGAAGATCAGAAACAATGCCAACATCTGCTGAAACTGGGATATACGGAATTCCAAGGCTATTGGTTCAGTTATCCGGTAGCTGCCGGACAGCTGCCATCCTTATCCAGCTTCCCTTATGCGCCGACAGATCTGAGCTAGAAGATCCTGCTATTGTCTTAGTTGTATTGATCGTTATATTACTGTTATCTGCGGCTTCTATTTTGTAATTCGGAATAGCTGCTGTTATATCTATTTTTCTACTACAAAAAAGCTTCCCCGCCAGTAATGGAGAAGCCTTTTTGTGCTGTAACAAGGTATATATTTGAGATGAAATGGTTCTTTATTGAGCGCTGATATTCCAGTTGGATATAGTCAACTTGCCGCTGCCACTCATGACATCCGTACCAAACTTCACACCACTAACATAATAACCGGATGTTGGAAGCTCGTTGCGTCCGAGCAGATCTCTTACAAAGTCAGACAAATTGAGTGAAGCCATGTCCGTATTTTCTGTTCTCACAAAAGTATATACACTTCCCTCACGATTGGTACCAAATATATTGCTGGAGGCGACCATATCGTTAGTGACCATATTGTTCATATTGCTGCGATAAATATTCCATGTTGCTCCGTCCAGTTGTACCGTATCCATCCATTCTCCCCAGCTGCCAGTCCCGGTCTCATCTTCCATCACACTATTGCTGGATGCAGCCGTACTCGAATTCATAGCGCTATCCCCTACATTCGGCTGATCCCGATTGGTTGTATCAGATGCATCCGTAGAAGATCCATCGGAACTTGCCATCCCATTAGCTGAAGTATCGGTCACTACTTTGATCAGATATGATGGTGTGGTATCCGAGCCGGCCCATTGTGTATTATGAACAAACATCGTATATCCTGTCGCATAATCTCCAGTTGCTCCTTCTGTAGAATAGCTCACTGCAGTATCAATATTTTTCATTTGCGTGCGATGATTGGAAGTTTGATTACGGCGATCGTTATCTCGGAATATCTCTACCGGGAAGTTACCCGCACCCTGGTATCCGTTTGTCCAGTTCCAGCCGAAACTAATTCCTGGTGAAGATTGTACACCCTTCATATCATCCGAATAAGCCCAGTTATACCCGTAAGAGGTCTCATTATCATAGAAAATGGATTGATTCGATGCCACTGCATCCTTTGCTGAAGTTGCAACCGAATCGTTACCGCTGCCGGTCCAACCGGTATTTGCCAAATAACTACTGTTACTCAGGGGAAAGCTGCTATTCGGTGTATTATTTTCTTCTGCCATTGCAGTGGGAGGAATAAGAATCGAAGCAGTCAGCGTCAAAGTAGCAAGTACACAGATCGGTTTTTTAAGAGTTGATTTCTTTTTCATAAAGTAGTCCCTCCAATAGATGTGTTTTATTTGTGAGAATGAAGCGATATAACCGACGCAGAGAGGCGCTAATATTCATAACTGTGTTATTAATTGGCACAGTATATGAACACGTTGTTGGTATTAGCGTTATACAATGGTATGCTCGAATATATTTTCAGCTGCCGAACTCTCGGCGGACTTATGTAAGATCTGAAAATATACCTTTTACCCGAATATGCAAGCTGATGGTTCCATCATTCTGATAATCCGCGTAATACCGCTCACTCCTCTACATATCTTACCCAACCCTTTCATTACTTTAACTCGTTTTATACCATTTAATTATTAAATGTCCAATTATTGTAAATTTCTGTTTTTTTTCAATTTTGCTTTGTTTCATTCCTTTATAACAGGTTAATGATACAGATTATACTTTTATTTGTATTGTGTATAGGTATGGTGACAAGGGTGCATATGCTGTGTATCAAGTTATATGACCATAAAAAAAGCTTTTCTACCCTGCCATCGGGAAGAAAAGCTTTATGATGTAGACAATAGTTCATCCGCATATATGGTCGACCGATTACGCCCTTCCCGTTTGGAAACATAGAGCGCCTGATCAGCCTTGGATATCAGTTCTACTGGGGTAGTTCCCTGATCCGGACAGGCTACAATTCCAATCGAAACCGTAACGCTCTCTCCTGAGGGGCTAATTGTACTGGAAGCGAGCTGACGCAGGCGTTCAGCCACTACATAAGCACGAGTAATATTACATCCACGCAGTAGAATACCAAACTCTTCGCCGCCATAACGGAAACAAAGATCTCCTTCACGTGATACATTTCGCATCATCGATGCCAGAAACTGCATAACCCGGTCACCGGTCAGATGACCGTACGTATCATTCACCTGTTTGAAATGGTCAATATCCAGCATAATCATAGCAAAAGGTTCTTCACCCATACACCATGTATCCAGCGTCGAATCAAAGTTTCTACGGTTAGCCAGTCCGGTAAGAGCATCCAGCGCTGTCTCATTTTGCAATTTGGCAATATACTTTTGCAGCTGCCTGCTCGTAAAACGAAGACTGTTACGCAGTGTCTTGATCTCGTATGTCGCTGAACGAATAGGCGGAAATTCACCGATATTCCAGTCTTTGACCATTTTATCCGAATAGGAAGCCAATTGTTGCAGCGGCTTGACTACCAGATAGGTAAGGAGCCAGCCGGTTGCCAGTGTAATGAGCAACAGCGGCAGTGACTGCAGAATACTTTGCAGCAGCAGCGTACCAAGTGGAACATCTATTATGGATGCCGGAGTCTGGGAAATAATCCCCCAACCGGATTTCATATTATACGCATAACCTGCATAATAGGCGACGTGATCCAAATCGTTATACAGCATAGAGCCATTTAGCCCCGCAATGACTTTCCATACGGCATCATTGGAAGCTATATTTTTGCCAATCAGTGACCGGTCTGGATGGAAAATAATATTCCCTTTGGAATCTACAGCATATACATATGAGCCGTCCAGTTCATATTCACGTTCCAGAATCAACTGCAAAATATTCGATTGATGAAGATAAATAGTGCCTGCCACATAACCATAATACTGATTATTTTCATCGAATAACGGGCTGGTAACAAGTACCATCAGATTTCCGGTTGTACCTACAAATGGATCGGTAATTACCGAATCACGCATACTGATCACCGCACGACTGGTAGGGTTATTTACACTTTCCCCTTTGTGCAGATCTCCAGTCGCCGGAGCAGTCTGTTCCACAATACAATCTTTACGAATAATACTCAGCGAATTAAAGTATTCCCGATGCGTATCATACAGATCTCTCATCCGGTTCTCGTCCAGACCGTGATTACGCTGCCAGATTTCTGCAATCGCATTAACGCTGCCCTGAACCCGATCCAGCAGGTCACCTGTCGAAGATGCCAGATCCGAAGCGCGATCGTAGTTATTATTCAGGTAGTTCTCTACCAGGGATTGTTTACTGGTTGTATATGCGGAATGAATCGTAATAATCATTGTGAGTACAATGGATAGAACGACAATAAAACTGACAATGGTAACCAGCTTAAACCCTTTTCTAGGATAAAAACTCAATAGTTCATCCCACCTGAACGATAAATTAGTGTATCGCTTCCATAGTAACATAATCATTTCCATAAAAGAAAGCAAAAGAGCCCGATCAGCCCTTTTGCTTCAAGTGTTTAGGTTACAATTTATCATATTGGATCCAAAATGCCTCCACTATAGGAAATTCATGTCTTATTTGCAATCATTAATGGGAATGAACAGGATTCTCTTCAACTGCACGTTTCATTTTTATCAACGTTTTATTGATCCAGATCGCTGCCTGTGCTCCCTCACCCATTGCGATATTCGCCTGCTCGGAATGCGCGCCCAAGTCTCCGGCTACCCATACATTTTCTATATTGCTCATTTTGGATCGTGGATGAGTCTCGATGTGGTGATTATGCAGGGTCTCCACGCCCAGCTGTTCAGCCAGCTCGGAGTTCACATGGTTACCACCGAAGGCAATAAATCCCCGTTCCGTTTCGATGACTTTACCATCTTCCAGCTCAACACCACGTATAATCCCTGTATCTTCATAATGCACCTGACTAACCACTGATTCCATATATTCAATCTGGTGCTCGCGCAGAAGCTCCATAGTCTCCGGCTTAAAGGGTTTGCTCTCATGATTAATATACAGCAGCTGATCTGTACGATCCGACAGAATAAGTGCCATCTGGGCACCTGCTTCGCCTGCTCCAAGAACGACTGTTTTGCGATCCTGAATTTCATAACCATCACAATCCGGACATACGTAGACGCTATACCCTAATGTCTCGACCAGACCGGGCAATCTTGGAAACCGATCAATCAGACCCGTTGCCAGCAGTAGCGTACGTGAGCGATAACTTTCTCCCTCTGCTCCTTTTAACAGGAAATTATCGCCTTCCTTTTTGGCTTCAAGAATGCGGTCCTCGTGAAACTCCACTCCGAGCGGCTCCGCCTGCTCACGACCAATCCGGCGTAATTCTTCACCGGATACACCATTCGGAAAACCAAGTATATTCCCGTAATTTTGGCAAAAGGTCGATCTTCCTTTGCCCGCATCAATTACCAGTACGCGGTGTGCCGAATAACGTCCCAGCTGCAGCGCAGCCTGCAAGCCTGCAATGCCACCGCCCACAATAATACAATCATATAACGTCGTGCTATCAATCATGTCGAATCCTCCTCGGATATACATCTATTATTTACGGATACTTATCTATATGATCTTGATACCTGTATTTCGGTAGTCATTTCTGTACAGCTACTTTATTTATGAAATTAAAGCATCCTGTAATTAAATATGTAAACCTGTCAGTTCAGATGAAACGTAATAAT
Organism: Paenibacillus shenyangensis; assembly: GCF_000346635.1. Lineage (NCBI taxonomy): Bacteria > Bacillati > Bacillota > Bacilli > Caryophanales > Paenibacillaceae > Paenibacillus > Paenibacillus shenyangensis. Next base: position 166,525 of record NZ_AOIG01000007.1, on the reverse strand, counting down.
CAGTATGAAATGCAAAAACCCTCTCGTTATGCCCCAAAGTTCAGGACAATCCAGAGAGGGTTACACTTATAAAATTATCGACTGCTGCTGGAACTTGTATAATTCAGCGATACTATCAGTTATCCACGTCTTCCGGAGTTACTTCATACAGTGTTCCTCCGCCCATCATACCACCAAATCCTCCCATACCACTGGTACGATTCATACCGTTGGCTGTACGATCTGAAGTGGCTTTGGTATCTGTAGAGTCGGTTGGATTTATACTTGCGGATACAGAGGTAGTGCTCGTATTCTGCCAATCCTCGGAGGGTACTTCGGTTCCGTGCTGTTGAATCCATTCTGTGACTTCACTGGAACCGCCACGTCCCCCAAATCCATTAACCAGGAAATATTTCACCTGACCCTTGCTGATCATTTCTTTCAAACGATCAACCGTCATGATGGGGTCGCTGCCGCTATAACCACCCATTGCCATTACTGCTTTGCCGGTCTTAATAATATAGGCCGATGCAGAATTCGCATTGGAAGTAGCAAACAGATACTCTTCTCCTGTGTTATGTTCCGTTACGTACTGGAGCAGTTTTTCATTGACGCTTTCTCCCATTCCACCTCCACCACCAGGACCGCCGCCACGCTGGCTGCTATCTGTTGTGGAAGTAGTCGTTTTGTCTGTATTGGAGGAATCGGTTGTCTGCTGTGTCTGACCAGGCATATTACCATCTTCTGCACTATCAGGCATGCGATTGTTTCCACCGCCTCCACCGAAGCCCATAGAAGTGATCGGACCGCCATAAGGAAGCGAGATATTGCTGGACGGATTCATAAATGGGAAGGAAGCCCAGTACAGCGGTGTCAGCAGTAGCAGTGCCATAGCTGCCGAAGCCATATACGTTTTGCCGCCGCGCAGCAGTGAGCCTTTGGCGCCTGCCAATAATCCCAACGTTAATAGTCCTCCAACAATCGCTACAACATAGAACCAAGCCGAACCGATCTGTTCATTATAAGGATAAATAACAAACAATTGAAACGCAGTAGTTACCCCTGCATTAATCGGTAATAACCATGCCTGCCAGCCTGTACCTTCACGATATGATCTCCACTGGGCTACAAATCCTGCTGCAGCGAGTATAGCTACGGGAGGTGCCAGCATAATCAGATAATACTGATGGAAGAATCCGGCGATGCTGAAAAATCCGGCTACGGGTAGCAGCCACATTAACCAGAATACAGTCTCCAGGTACTGCTGTTTGCGCCATGTATTTCTGCGCAGCCCTGCGAACAGCGCAATCAGGGAAATGATTGCAAAGGGCAGCAGCAGACTCGCTTGGCCGGACAAAGAAGACTGGAACAGACGCAGCGGTCCCGGATCGCCTGTATTGAACATACCACCTGTCCGTTTGCCGTTATCCCCGCCTCCAGGCATACCTCCCGGATTCATCTGATTGCCTGTACCGGCACTGGATTCCGTACTTGCTGTATTCGAATCAGCTGTACTACCTTGCTTGGTAGCTGTTCCACCAGGACCTCCCTGACTCTGCATGTCACCAGTCAGACGGCTGACGCCGTTATAACCAAATGCCAGTTCCACTACGGAGTTGGTCTGGCTGCTACCCACATAAGGACGATCCTCTGCGGGCACACTGTCTACCACTACCGCCCACGACACTGATACAGCTGCCAGGATTACTGTACCCATTGCGAGTACAGATAATTTTTTCTTCCAGTTTACTTTATAAGCCAGTACATAAAAGATATAAACGGCTGGCAGAATCATATAGGCCTGCAGCATTTTCTCGTTAAACGCAACACCGATCATGGCGAATCCACCAAGAATCCAGCCGACCTTCTGGTTACGGATCCCTTTGAGCAGCATCCAGGCTGCCAGCAGAAGGGTAAATACCAACAGACCATCGACGTTGTTGGAACGCTGAACAGCAACAGCTACAGGGGTTACTGCCATCATAAGAGCCGCCAGACGGGCAGCAACCAGACCGAATGTCGGTTTGACAATCAGATAGATCAGTCCAACGGATCCCACACCTGCGAGTGCTGCCGGCAATGTTACACTCCAGCCATGCACACCCAGTACAGAAGCGAACAGCGTCTGAATCCAGAACGCTACCGGAGGCTTATCGACCGTTACATAGCCAGCGGGATCAAATGAAGCATAAAAGAAATTGTGAAAACTTTGCAGCATACTCGTTACAGCTGCTGTGTAGTAGGCATTTGCCGATCCGTTGTCCCATATATTCCAGATATTCAGAAACGCGGAAAGGATGAGAATAAGAATAAGCGGGATATCAATCCTTGAGCGAGATAATATATTTGTTTTTGATTCCATGTGGGTTCCTCCCGAAAGTTAGTCAGACAGCATCAGCGGCAAGGTTTGGCCTTCTCTCTCACCGATGCCTGTACTCCTTTGTATCGTATTTAACAATATGTATATGTATTTTGTATGAACAACATTAAGAATAGTTCATGGGAAACTTAAAGAATCATAAAAAAAATAAAAAAAAGACACTGCCAAAGTGCAGTGCCCTGGATAGACATCCAAATTATATATACGCTATATAGCATGTTGGGGGAAAGCTATATAGTAAGGAAAAGGCATTAGTAGGAAGTGTTGCCGCTCTCGGTAATATGCTTCACACCGATAAACTTCTCGCTCACGCTATGGTAGCGAGTATTTGTCATTTTCACCGTGCTGGTTGTACTGTCGGTACGGAAAATGGCTTCCTTCATGTTGGAAATGTCACATCTGTCGATAATGACATCTACCTTGAATTTGCTTCCACCCAGCTGACGAATAAATTTACCGGCTTTGGAGCCTTTGAAGTTTTTGACTGTAAATGTGGATACAGCATTAATCTGGAACATCTTGTCATCACCATTGGTTGCCGAGCCGCCATCAAGCGTTACTTTACCGCTTTCCTTGATCGTCATGGCATCTTCACCAATATCTTCCCAAACAATATTTTGCAGATTCGCATCCCCGTATGTATGCACGCCGTCAGCTGCAGGATAGCCGAGTACTACATTTTTGAGTGTTCCGCCATCCTCTATACGGAAAATTGGTTTTTGTCCTTCTTTTTGACTGCCATCGCCCAATGCGCTTCCCGCTGTATAGCGTTGACCCTTACCGTCAAAGACTTCGCCTTTTTTAACGATGATTGTCGTATTCTGTACACCAGGAGTTGCAGAGGTTGCAGCAGAGGCTGCCGGTACTACCGTAATTATTGACGTCAGTACAGCACCAGCCAGCAGAGAAGTAAACCATTTTTTCATAAGAGTATCAGCTCCTTCATATTGTAACCTGTTACTTAAAATTAATCAATACAGGTTTAAGTAAACAATATCATTGCATGGTTATATTATCCATATAATATTTAAGCATTATAAAGGTGAATATATTTACATTTATGTTGATTATGTATCAGAATACATATTTTGAATTTTCTAATAAATATGATTCGTCTTCTAACTACGTATTTTCAACCCCCTTGTAATGAATGATTATTAAATGAAAATGTGACATTCACAGACAAAGCCAAATAGCCATACCCGAATAGTATGGCTATTTTCTGATTTTGTACCTTATATTGTTCTATATTTTGCTATTTCACTTTGTCATGCTCTAATCCCGGGTCTTTTCTTTATCAAAATAGTAATGTTCAAAAGTAATGTCATCCGGTTGAATAAATATCTTGCCGTAAGAGTACTGCGACTGTCTACGCTTGTCTGTAGGCGAACCCGGGTTGAACAGCAGGATTCCTTTTTTCCATTCTGCAAAAGGCACATGCGAATGACCGAATACTATAATGTCCACCTTGTCTTCTTCGGTAAACGACTTGAAAGCCTTCTCCGGCGTGCTACCGCCCAGACCTCCATCTCCATGGACAAGACCTATTCGCTTGCCGCCAGCTTCAATAATCTTTGTCCGGCCCAGCTTGTGGACAATACTCTGTGGATCGTTATTACCTGCTACCGCCTCAACAGGCGCCATCTGGCTCAGCAGATCGTGAACTCCCCAGTCGCAAAAATCTCCAGCGTGCAAAATAAGATCAACATCTTCAAATCCATCCCATACCTGCTGCGGCAGCACCAACTGACGACTAAACAGGTGGGTATCCGAGATTACACCTATAATCATACTTTTCCCTCCCTGCTCTGATAGGCCAAGCGTCGTTCTTCCCTAACCGCCTCACTGATCTGAGGACAATTAAAACAATATTCCCCATCTTCCATTCGGTGAAACAGGCAGCAGGCACTGCGCAATATGGTTTCACCCGTACCATCGATATTCATTGTGTGTCTTGGCGGTACATGCAGCGGATTGCGGGACAGTCCAAATATTTCTGCCGGCATTTCGCTCATGACATAATGCAGATCCCGGTCGATCATCTGGACGACTTGTTCATCCTCTATCCCATTTTTCCATTGATTCGTATAATAATGAAATCTTGCCGGCATCTGTCTCCAGTACATCCGGGCATGATCCCCACAGATTTCGGTCATCTGCTCCATCATTGGACGCAAAATATCACTGTATACGGCATCTAGATGCCGATCCCGAGAATCCTGACGCTGATCTACAACAACCGGTTCAGGCAGCTGCTCTATGTCCAGATGGTTCACATGAAAAGCAAATTGACAGTATGGACCGCTCATGTATAGTTCGAGTGTCATCTGCTTTGGGTCAAGCATCAGTGCTTGCTTTTCTACGGACAAATGATATTGCACAGCCAGCGGGATGCCGGTAAGCCATGAACATAGAAAAGTTGCTGCCGGCTGCAGATCTTCCGCTTTTAACAGAGGAGCATAGTACTGCAGCAGTTTCTCCATTCCTTCGCGAGTAAATAACTCTGTAAAGGGTTGACGGTAGATTGCTTCGGGGTGAGGCTCATCCGTAATATAAAATTGTCTGCTCAGCCTCTCCCAGTTGGGTATGGTATTCATCAGGTCCCATCCTTTCCACACACATCGGGTATCCTTGTTATCCTATACCAATTTGATAATCACTTCAAACGATCCGTGAACCGTTTTTCGATAAAAGCGCAAAAAAGAAGCAGCCCATGTATAATGGACTGCCCAATAACGGAGGCATTGCTAATGGAGCATGACTTGCTCCTTAACTGGATTGCGTTTGTTCCTGCTTGCCTGCTGCGATCGGCTGCTTTTTCACAGCTGCCGCACGGCGGTCTTCGGGATGTCCGGAGGACTGTACCTGTTTGACCTTGTGCAGTACTTCCTTGTTCGGTAGATAATGCAGTGACTTGATATAGCGGATCGTTTTCGTTTTGGCGCGCATTACAATCGAATGCGTCTCTGCACGATCATCCGCCAGATATCTCACTCCACCCAGGATCTCACCGGGCGTTACACCCGTAGCGGCAAAAATTACATCGTCGGTGCCGATCATATCCTGCATGGTAAGTACCTGATACGGATTCTCGATGCCCATCGCTTTGCAGCGTTCAAACTCATCCGCATTAGCCGGCATCAAACGGCCCTGCAGTTCGCCGCCCAGGCAGGATAGTGCAGCTGCAGCCAATACACCTTCTGGTGCACCACCCGAACCCAGATACAGATCAATCCCTGCTTCTGGAAAAGCAGGCGCCATTGCTCCGGCTACATCGCCATCACTGAGGAACTTGATCCGTACACCTGTTTTGCGCAGTGTCTTGATGATACTCTCATGGCGATCACGATCCAGAATCATGACAGTCAGATCTGCCATTCGTTTGCCCAGTGCTTTGGCTGCCTTGCGGAGCGTGACATCGACCGGATCCTCAATACTGAGCTTGCCTACCAGTGCGGGACCTACCGCGAGCTTCTCCATGTACATATCGGGAGCATGCAGCAGGTTACCCTTGTCGGCTACGGCAATAACGGATAATGCATTATTCAACCCCTTTGCTACGATAACTGTGCCTTCCAATGGATCGACGGCTACGTCTACTTCCGGTGCTTCTGTGCTTCCCACTTTCTCGCCAATGTACAGCATGGGCGCTTCATCCATTTCCCCTTCGCCGATAACGACCGTACCGTTCACCGATACCGAATCGAACATGGCTCTCATGGCCAGTGTTGCTGCCTCATCTGCGCTGTTCTTGTCACCGCGACCCATCCAGGGAGCCGAAGCCAATGCCGCTACTTCTGTTACTCTTACAATTTCCAAAGCCAATTCGCGTTCCATGTCTTCCACTCCTTATTTGTGGGTTTTCAAAGAGAAATGTTTTAACATGTTGACTATAATAACATCTTTCTTTGCATTTTTGTTGCTTTTTTTGTAAATTTTCTTTTAAAACAAATTTATTCTGTCTATAAAGAAAAATTATATGTATATATAAACAACATTTAGCGACATAAAACAACAAATTAAATTTGGTTTTCAACGTTTATTCCCTAGATCTCAACAAATAAAGCCTGCACCCTTGTAACAGGAGCAGACTTTATTATTAGAACAAGCTTTTGAATAGAACTGTGTTTCTTCTATATTAAGGTATAAAGCAAATACAATTTTATAAGATCCCCACAGCATCAAAAGATCTTTTGACGGCAGTAGTCTGTGCAGAGCTTGCACCATACAGATCGGTTGAAGCTTGAATCATCGCAGCACGATAATCCGAGAAGTCCGATGTGGATGTCAGATACAGCGTCAGCGCACGATAAACAATACCAATGGCCTGCGATCTGCCCAGTCCCTGTACACTTACTCCTTCAAAACTTCCACCCTGTGCCAGCAGGTAGAACTGCTTGTTCGGAATACCACTGTTGGTATGCACGCCGCCCCAGTCGCCAGCTTCTGTATTCGGCAGATTTTTGAATTCATCCATATGAGCAGGGTCGCCGTATTGATTCGGATTGGACATGGAACGCAGTGCATCCCCGGATACAGACGGTGTATAGACATCTTCGCCAATCAGCCAGTCGGTACCGCCCTCAATCACATTACCGAACATATCGGCAATCGCTTCATTTAATGCACCAGATTGGTTCATGTACTCCAGATTGGCTGTCTTCTCGATCACACCGTGTGTCATCTCATGACCAACAACATCCAGAGCACCCGAGATTGGGATAAATGTTCTGCCGTCTCCATCGCCATAGACCATGTAACTTCCATTCCAGAATGCATTATTATAACGGGAGCCATAATGGGTTACCGAACGGATCGGCATGCCTCGTCCATCCAGGCTGTTGCGTCCAAAATTGTTTTTGTAAAAGTCATACACTTTACCTGCATACGTATGAGCATCTACCGAAGCCGGATCATTAAAGGTAGTCGATGTGCTGGATACGGTGGTACCCGGCAGAGAAGAGCGGTTAGCAGCTGTATACGTCTGGATACCGTTTCCGCGTGTAGAGTCAATCATGACATAACGGGAACCTGAAGTGCCTACCGTAAAGGATTTGGTATCGCCCAGCACCCCTTTGCCTGTACCTGTCGCATGTTCAAGCAGATCATATTTCAGCAGGATCGATCCATCTTTGGCATCTACAAAATAACGGGTACGCAGCGGTTCAGGATCAAGTACATTGACTTCGGTCACATAGACCAGATGGGCTTCTTTCCCTTCCGGAGCATAAATGTACAGCTTGGCAGAAGGCTCATTCACCGATTCGCCAATTCGTCCTAGACGTAGTGCTGCATCTGCTTCTGCAATACGGATTGCACGTGTCTCGTTAATTTGGGGTTTGACCGTCTCCAGGGGCTCTGCATAGACATCTTCAGTCACTTTCGGACGCGGAGAGTCCAGCTTGCCATAGACATCTTCTACGACTTTACCCATATACAGAGAGACATTGCCTGATGAGTCAAAATGAAGAGTCTGCTCTGCCCCGTATACCGGAATGCCTTTGTAAGTCTGAGTTAAACGATAATGATCTGTACCGGTCTGAGCATCAGGCATACGATTTGTAATCTCGAACAGTTCTTTGACATTCTCAGATTGCGCACTGTCTGCAACCAGCGAGCGTTTTTGCTTTTCGAGAAACTTCCATACTTTATCGTCGCCTGAACCACCGCTGATTCCGGTCGTTTGTGCAATCATTTTTGGCGTGTAATCACCCAGTGGTGCCAGCTCATTCGTTCCTGCTGCAAAGGCTGAAGCATTCGCACCTACCAGCAAACTTCCTGCAAGTAAAAGACCAACTGTTTTTTTCAAAGTATTCTCCCCTGTTCACTTGGTTTTATGATTATACAAATACCGAGCTTATCTTTCAAAACAGATATCGCTCATAAAAAACTGATCCTATCCCCTTACCTGTATCGTCGACACGTTGCTGTATATCCCTTATACAGACATTAAATATAGACATTAAGCTTCAGTAGATCCTTATGTACGGAAAAGTCCTGCTGCTTCTCCTTTCTCTCCTCCTTGCATTCAATGTATATAATATGGTGTAAATCCTGTTGTTGGAAAAAATAATAACATGATTCTTAAAGGAAATAAATACATTTTTAGCTAAATGTTAATTTTTTATTTCGATTTCCCCTTTATAGTTAACGCTCCATGTTATATTAATCAACTTATGTTCAATTAAATACATATGGATAGAACAAATAGAATACTAATTACACTTTGATTCATTCTGTTTTTAAATAACATAATCTCCTCCCTGCCATCTGGCAAAGAGGAGATCACGGAGTCATCTCATGAAGAAATGATGATTTCAGTTAACAAGTCGGTAATTACAGGATTCCGACAGCGCTCAGAGAGTTTTTCACAGCTGTAGTCTGTGCAGAGTTTGCACCATACAGATCTGTAGAAGCCTGAATCATCGCAGAACGATAGTCAGAGAAATCGGAAGTGGAAGTCAGATAGTAGTTCAGTGCACGATAGACGATCTGAATCGCTTGGGAGCGACCAATACCTGTAACTTTTACGCCGTCAAATGTTCCACCCTGAGCCAGCAGGTAGAACGATTTGTTTGGAATACCACTGTTGGTGTGCACTCCGCCATTATCCGCAGATGTGTTCACAAAGTCATCCATATGGGAAGGTTGGTCACCTTTCTCCGGGTTATCCATATAACGCAGTGCATCGCCGGATACGCGCGGTGTATAGATAGCATCACCGATCATCCAGTTTTTGCCTTCGATCGTGTTACCGAACATATCCGAGATAGATTCATTCAGTGCACCCGATTGACCATAGTACTCCAGGTTCGCTGTATTCTCGGTTACACCGTGAGTCAGCTCATGTCCGATTACGTCCAGGTCGCCGGACAATGGAATGAATGTAGTACCATCGCCATCCCCATATACCATTTGGGAACCGTTCCAGAATGCATTGTTATAGTTGGAGGAATAGTGCGTAGTCGAGCGGATTGCCATTCCTCTGCCATCAATACTGTTACGGCCAAAGTTGGATTTGAAGAAATCATATACGCGCGCTGCATAAGCATGAGCATCTACGGATGCAGGATCGCTGAATGTTGTAGATGTACTGGATACTGTAGTTCCCGGCAGAGATGTACGGTTGGCTGCAGTATACGTCTGAATACCATTACCACGAGTAGTATCTGTCAGTACATAGCGGGAACCGGAAGTTCCTACTGTAAATGTTTTGGTGTCACCTAGTACACCTTTACCTGTACCTGTAGCATGCTCGATCAGATCATACTGGAACAGTACCGATCCATCTTTGGCATCTACAAAGTAGCGTGTACGTACCGGAGCCGGCTCCAGAACGTTCACTTCAGTGACATAAGCCAGACGCGCTTCTTTGCCTTCCGGAGCGTAGATGTACAGTTTAGCAGAAGGTGCGATTTGTGCTTCACCCAGTGACCCTACTTTGGAAGCAGCATCTTTTTGCGCAATACTGATCGCTTCAGAAGCGCTTATTTCCGGTGTTACCAGATTATAAGTATCGCTGACTACTGTTTCTTTTGCATCAGCATAGACATCTTCGGTTACTTTCTTCTCGGGAGCAGCTGCTTCGGAAGTCCCCAGTTTGTCGGACAGATCGTTAACTACTTTACCCATATACAGGGATACATTACCTGATTTGTCAAAGTGGAGTGTCTGTTCAGCACCATATACCGGAATACCTTGATATACCTGGTTCAGACGATAGTGGTCTGTACCTGTTTTGGAATCAGCCTGTCTTTTTGTAATCTCAAACAGATCTTTGACATCCTGGGACTCGGCACCATCGCTAACAAGTGTGCGTTTTTGTTTGTCCAGGAATTTCCAAACTTTCTCATCGCCGGATGCTCCAGTAATTGTAGTTGGCTGGTTAATCAGCTTGGGCGTGTAATCACCCAATGGCGCCAGGTCATTGGTATCTGCTGCAAATACGGAAGAGCTGGCACCTACAAGTAAGCTTCCTGCGAGTAAAAGAGTAGCGGTTTTTTTCAAAGTATTCTCTCCTGTTCATTTGGTTTTTTGGAATTGATGCTGTCTGCACAGCGTTGAAGCCTGCATGAAAATGATCATTCTGCCGATTGGTAAAACAGCTTGCCGGTGAACCGTTTTGCCAGCTATGTACAGCGGGCCACAAACAACAGAGCGACAATATGAGATCCGAGGCATCCCACCTTTCATGTTAACTATTTGTCCTTTTCTTGCAAATAATGGATAGGTCTTGGTGTTGGGAGAAAGCGTATCATGATTCCTAAAAAAAATAAATACTTTTTTAGATGAAAATTAGAAAAAAGTGTAAAAATACTTAGATAGTTAACATTAACAGTCTGGTTTATTAACAAATGGTCAAAAAAACAGTCAAAATTTCACGTTAAGAAGTTTTAATTCACTTTTTAAAGTAATATTTTAATATTAAAAATTTATTCACCTATAATAAACACATATTTATATAAGAATCAGGAAAATATATACATATGCTTTTCTGTTTTATAAGTAGTTTCCATAATTACATACAAAAAAAAGGAAGCAGTCGCCTCTTAGCGAGCTGCTTCCTTCTGATTATGATTAACTCTCATGTTTGAATACAACCAGTTTGGTCTCCATCATTTCTTCCATGGCATACTTGATTCCTTCACGTCCGGTTCCACTTTGTTTAACCCCGCCATACGGCATATGATCGACCCGGAATGTTGGAATATCATTAATAATGACGCCGCCTACCTCCAACTCACGCACAGCCTGGAAGGCCGTATTCAGCTGCTTCGTATAAATCCCTGCCTGCAAGCCATAGTCTGACTGATTCACTGCTGCGATTGCTTCATTTACTCCCGATACCTTATTGATCATAACAATCGGTGCAAATACTTCACGACAAGCCACCTTCGATTCGGGCTGTACATTCAGCAGTACGGTAGGTAGCAGCAATTCATTCTCCACTTTGCCGCCATAAGCGATCTGTGCTCCCTGTTCTACAGCTTCATTGATCCATTCCACTGCGCGCTGCTGTTCCTTGGGCGCAATCATCGCTGCCACATCGGTATCCTCAGCCAGCGGATCTCCTATCTTCAACTGTGCTGTCTTCTCTAACAACAGCTGTACAAAATCATCATAAATCTGTTCATGTACATAGATTCGCTGCACCGAAATACAGACCTGTCCCTGATTGGAGAATGCCCCGGATACTACCCGATCCATCATCGCAGCTATATCAGTATCTGCATCAATAATAAGTCCGGAGTTCGAACCCAGCTCCAGTGTTACTTTTTTCAGCCCTGCTCGTGCACGGATCGAGATGCCTACTGCAGGACTACCTGTAAAGGAAAGTGCTTTGACTCGCTCATCCGTTACGATCACATCGCCTACGATCTTGCCGTCACCGGTTACTACATTGAGCGCTCCAGCAGGTAGTCCTGCTTCTTCCAGCAATTCTGCTAGCAGTAATGAAGACAATGGGGTCTGTTCTGCAGGTTTCAATACTACTGTATTACCGGCTGCAATGGCTGGACCCACCTTGTGGGCTACCAGGTTCATTGGGAAATTGAACGGTGTAATGGCTCCGACCACACCAACCGGTTCTTTGATAGTATACGCAGTACGTCCTTCTCCGGTGGCTGCTGCATCAAGAGGAATAGTCTCTCCATGAATACGCTTGGCTTCTTCCGCGGCAAATTTGTAAGTCTCAATAGTACGGGCAATCTCTCCACGGGCTGCACTCAGCGGTTTGGATCCCTCCAGCGCAATCAAGCGGGCAGCTTCTTCCCCTCGCTCCTGTAATAACTGTGCCAGTTTTTCCAAAATAGATGCGCGGCGATGAGCCGGCATATTGCGCATCGTCTCTTTTGCATCATAAGCAGCAGTAATCGCCAGCTTTGCTTCCTCGGCATTCGCTTCTGCGACTTCGGCAATTTGTTCTCTGCTATATGGAGAGTATAACGCTTTGTAGGATTCTGCAGGCGTCCATACTCCATTAATGTATAAATCTTTTTTCATTGGTAATCCTTCTTTCTTTTTATTCATTGAATTGTGACTTGGAACAATCGATAAGTTGCCCCCATTAATGTATACACAACTCTGCAATTCAGTAATCTAATTAGTTCTTTAGAATCACTAAATTACCAATTTTTCGACAAAATTCAACTAAATTATATATTTTGTCCAATTTAGTATAATCAAATAGAACTAGTTGTTCGACATATAACTTACCAACTAAAATGGCTAGTGCCCCTGATTTATATGACTATTTAGATTAGCTGACTCAATGACAAGCTGATCTTCTCATTATAACGCTGCTGTCAATTTTCGACAAACAGCTATAGGGAATATTACCATTTCGACAATTTCGACAACAAGGAGATACGATCTATGCGCCATTTGAAAGTAAAAACAAAAATACTCGCTTTACTTGCTGCTACTCTCGTTTTCCTGGCTGCTGTAGGCTTTACGGGATATCACACAACAGATGATATAGCAGCCAAAGCCCAACTAATGTACAACCAGAATATGCTGGCCAGTATGGACATCAATCAAGTCATTATCGATAACCGTACGATTGAATCCGCCATTATGGAACTGATGATAACCAAAGACCAGCAGCGCAATAATGAATTAAAAAATACCATTCTGGAACGTACAGCCTCCAATGAACAACTGTACGCTCATCTGAATACTATTACACTCACTTCCGCTTCCACTGATCTATACAATCAATACAAAAGCAATTTGACTACCTATCAGAGCTTGCTTCAGCAAGTAGAATCCCTTTCCCTGCAGAACCATAACACAGAAGCCTACAATCTGTTCACTTCCAAAGTTGAACCGATCCGTCAGGCAATGAATGCAGCGACCAAAAGTCTAAACAGTCAACTCACTCAGGAAGCTGCGGCTACCAGTCAACAGATTGAATCTTCCGCTTTTTGGTCCAAAATTATACTGGTGTCTGTAATTGCTACCGGTATCCTGCTTTCTCTGCTATTCGGTTTTATTATTAGCCAGATGATCACCCGTCCACTGGCTCAACTGCAACAATTAATGAGCAGAGCGGGCGATGGTGATCTCACCGTATCCGGAGATTATGAATCCAGAGATGAGATTGGTATGGTTACTTCTTCTTTTAACTCTATGCTTGGCAATGTAAAAGCAATCATCCGTCAGGTGGATGAGAGTGCACTTACCCTGTCTGCTTCAGCGGAAGAGCTAACTGCCAGCGCTGAACAGACTGCACAGGCTGCTGAACATATCGCTGTTGCTACCAATGAAATGTCGACTGGTATTGAATCCCAGGTAGAATCCGTTAATCAGGTTAATCAATCAGTCAGCTCTATGTACGAGAAAATGGGGCATGTATCTACCAACAGTCAGGAAATCAATCAGCTTACCGAACACATGACAACAGCCGCTCATAACGGTCTGCAGGAAGTGAATGAAATTACCCGTTTAATCAAGGGATTATCTATAGATATGGAGCAGAATCTGCGTGTAATGACACAGCTGAATACGACATCTGATCAGATCGGTCTTGCTTCTTCTTCTATCCAGCAAATCGCCCAGCAAACCAATCTGCTGGCACTGAATGCTTCTATTGAAGCAGCACGTGCCGGTGAAGCCGGCCGGGGATTCGCTGTAGTCGCCGAAGAAATACGCAAATTGGCTACTGGTGCTGCCGATTCCTCCAAAGAAATCTCCGATATGGTGCAATCGATTCAAGACACTAGCCGGGCTGCTGTAGAGCAGGTTAATCAATCTTCTGCCAGTATTCAAGCCAGTGTACAGAGCAGTGTACGTGTAAATACCGCATTCGAAGCTATCCGTGAATCAGTAGATGCCACTTCAGGCAAAATCGGTATCTCCAGTGAAATGATCCAGCAAGTCGCCCGCCAATCCGAGAACATTGCAGAAGCCATGGAACATGTCAGTGCGATTACCGAACAGAGCTCTGCAGGTATTCAGCAGACAGGTGCTGCCAGTGAAGAACAGCTGTCTACAATGGAAGAAGTATCCGGTTCCGCTCGCTACCTGTCTGAACTTGCCGAGAATCTGCAGAATGCGCTCGCCCGCTTCAAAGTCTAAATTCCAATAAATAAACAAATAAATATATATACGCATTGTCAACTCTAATGAAATGAGGCTGTTCTTATGAAAAACCTGAAAGTCCGCACCAAGATTATTATTTTGATTATTGTCAATCTACTCGTTCTGGCTGCCATCTCCGTTAACGGTATCCGTTCAACTGAACAGATGTCCGGTATAACTACCAATATGTACACCAACAATATCAAACCAATCACCGCTATGGATCAGATCATTATCAATTACAGTTCCAATGCGACAAAGCTGCTCAAACTGTTTACCTCAACCGATACATCCGATAGCGCACAATGGATCAATGAGATTCAAGCCACTGCAGCCGATACCAAAAAGCAATATGATGTTGTGGGACAAACCCAGCTAAGTGCACAAAATCAACCTCTGGCTGCCAAACTGGTTGAAGTCGCCACTACATTCTCCGCCACTCGCGAAAATGTACTCAAAGCTGTCTCGGAAAATAATGTGCCAGCAGCAGAATCCTCTTATGCGGAATTGGAAAAAATCCGTTTGAGTCTCAATGATCTGCTTAATCAAATCCGTGAAAATATGATGCAAGAAGCTGCTCAGAGCAAAGCAGATGCTGATTCCAGTTACCATCAAGCTGTACTTGTTACTATTGTTGTATCTGCAATCGGATTACTCGTCTCCTTGCTGCTCGGTATCTGGATTGTTCGTCTGATTGTGCGTCCACTGCGCGAAGTACAGGAATTGATGACTTCTGCAGCAGAAGGTGATCTGACTGTCGTCGCCCAGCATGATGCAGGTGACGAGATCGGTCAGGTTGCCAAAGCATTCAATACACTTATTGGCAGCATGCGCAAAATCATCAAAAGTGTTGATGAGAGTGCAATGACACTGTCTGCAGCTTCCGAGGAATTGACAGCCAGTGCCGAACAGACTTCCCAGGCTTCAGCCCATATCGCAGTGTCCTCCGGCGAATTGTCTACCGGCTTTACTTCCCAGACCGATACTATTATTCATGTGACCGATTCAGTAAATGATATGGCTCAACAAATGCAAGATGTACAAAATAACAGTGCAGAGATTCGTACCCTGACCAGCTCCATGCAGGATGCTGCTGATGAAGGACTAAATGAAGTACGTGAAATTACAGATATCATCCAGCGCCTGTCCACCGGTATTCACGATAATCTCAGTGTGATGAACAGTCTGAATAATAAATCCGATCAGATCAGTTATGCATCTTCCGCGATTCAGCAGATTGCCAAGCAAACCAACCTGCTGGCTCTGAATGCATCGATTGAAGCCGCACGTGCCGGTGAAGCAGGCAAAGGATTTGCCGTCGTTGCCGAAGAAATCCGCAAACTGGCGGAGAGTGCTGCTGAGTCTTCCACCATGATCACCCAGCTGATCAGTGATGTGCAGACAGAAAGCCAGAATGCAGTAGCCCAAGCGACTGATTCCGTGAATAATGTTCAAGCAGGTGTAGACAGCAGCAAGCGCGTAAGTGTAGCTTTTGAAGCGATCCAGCAGTCTGTCGTAACCACTGTTCAGCAAATCGGTGGTACACGTGACAAGATCGTTAATGTCAGCAGCAAATCCCATTCTATTGCCGAAGCAATGGAGCATCTGAGTGCATTGTCCGAGCAGGGCTCAGCAGGTATTCAGGAAATGAATGCAGCAAGTGAAGAACAATTATCTACGATGGAAGATGTAGCTTCTTCTGCAAGACATCTGTCGGTAATGGCGGAAGAACTGCAGCAAATGATTGCTTTCTGCAAAGTATAAGGATGCTTTTCTCTCCTCGATCCTCAATCTGTTAACTTGTAAGAGTTGGAAGGCTTCGCCTGATGACCTTTATATATATTTGATTGTTATAGAGAGCAAGTTGGTTACAGTCAGCGAGTCCCAAGGCTGTCAACCACCAGAAAGCTCCAATACCAAAAAGCTGCATTCCTTCGGAAATGCAGCTTTTTGATGTCTTTTCTTTTAAACATGCAGCGCGAAGAACTTATCTTGATATTTTTTATTTCATGTATTTAGAGAATAAATCGCCTACACGTTTGGCGAAGTCTTCCAGGCTGAGATTGTTGTTCATTCGATCAATTCGGGAATACCAGTTTTTGATCGTATCCAGTACCCATGAAGGAATACTTTTGCCTGCAATTCGGTCATAAAACTGATAATAGGCCCAGACCAGATGGTCCCAGCGCTTGTCATCTCCTTCCTGTACATATTCGGATACGTCGATGACTTTGGCATGTCCGTCCTGGACGATTACATTTTTAAGATGAATATCCCTGGGATTAAGCCCAACGCTCCGCACGTATTCCCGCGCCGTCTCTACATCCAGAATCACCTGTTCCGGCACTTCAATGCCCTGCAATAGACAATCTTGAAGTGTAGGTCCCGCTTCATAACTCATCACCAGATAATTCGCTCCATGTCCATAACATATTGGAAAATACGGCGATCCTTGGAGCTTGTCATAGACAGAGACCTCGACAGGAATTTTACTAATAGCCTGTGGCGCAAAAATTTTGTAGGCAAACCCAGGAGCCTGATCATAAGTGAAGACAGCTGCATCCGTACCAATGCCAATACAGCGCACACCATCGGCATAACCGGATATTACCACCAGTTCGTTATCTTCACTACCATTTACTCCTATTCTTCGCAGCGCTTCCTTAGCTGCTTTCCACTCTGTATTCATATAGGTGCTCCTCTCCTGCATCCCACTGAAATATATAATGAAGCCTGATCCAAACGCTATATAGTTATATACACGAATACTCTCATTTAACAACGGGAATTACCATGTATTCTAGCTTATTTTCAGTCACTTTCCAACTTCTCTTACATTATATGTAACTATCTACATCGTACATATGACTGGAAATAAGCGTTTACAGTTTTCAACATGCTTCGGTTCCTGTAGAATGGATAAGACGGGTTTTTAATTGTAATTCCCCTGTAGTGGGAATTACTACCCGCGGGCGAAGCCCATACTTTTGCAGTTAGTCGAAATGGAGGAATTATTCATGTCAGATTTCCAAACAAAGCTCGAACAATATGCTGAACTCGCTGTCCGCGTTGGTGTGAATATTCAGCCGGGACAACGCTTTATTATTAATGCTCCCATCCATGCAGCTGAATTTGTACGTCTTGTTACCCGCAAAGCTTATGAAGCCGGCGCTGCGCTGGTTAAAGTAAACTGGAATGATGATCAGATTACACGTCTGCGCTACGAACTGGCACCGGATGAATCATTCGAGATCGGTCCTAAATGGTATGCAGCCGAGATGGAAGAGCTGGCAGTTGATGGCGGTGCGGTTCTCCATGTAGTATCCGATGATCCGGATCTGCTCAAAGGCATTGATTCCAAGCGTATCGCCGCTTCACAAAAATCATCCAGTATCGTATTGTCCAAATATCGTGAATACGTACAATCCGACAAGCTCAGCTGGTCGATTGTTGCTGTTCCTTCCGATTCATGGGCAGCCAAAGTATTCCCGAATGAATCGCCTGAAGAGCAAGTAAACACCATGTGGGATTATATTTTCAAAGCGGTGCGCGTAGGTGAAGGCGATGCAATTACAGCATGGGAAGCTCATGTGAAAACATTGAATGAAAAATCCGATTATCTGAATAACAAAGCCTACAAGCAGCTTCATTATGTAGCTCCAGGCACCAATCTGACTATTGGTCTGCCAAAAGGTCATATCTGGGCAGCAGCAGACAGTATCAGTCAGCGCGGTGATGCATTTATCGCCAATATGCCGACAGAAGAAGTATTTACCGCTCCACTAAAAACAGATGTAAATGGCTATGTGAGCAGCACGAAACCGCTCAGCTATGGAGGTACGATTATTGATAACTTCAAGCTGACCTTCAAAGATGGCCGCATTGTTGGCGTTGAAGCGGAAAAAGGACAGGATACTCTGCAGCATCTTGTAGAAATGGATGAAGGTGCTCATTATCTGGGTGAAGTCGCTCTGGTACCACATCGTTCCCCAATTTCCATGTCCAATATTCTCTACTATAATACTCTGTTCGACGAGAATGCTTCCAACCACCTGGCGATCGGCAGCGCTTATGCTTTTAACCTGCAGGGTGGCAAGGAAATGTCCCGTGAAGAGCTAACCGAACGTGGTCTGAATAACAGTCTGGTCCATGTAGACTTTATGATTGGTTCCGGTGAGATGGATATTTACGGTATTACAGAAGATGGCCAGGAAGAACCTGTATTCAAACAGGGCGGTTGGGCGTTTTAATACGTAGATTTGATTAATATTCCAGGATAATACATGTAATCAATACAAAATGCACCTCTGTATATAAACTTTAGCTTTTATAACATGCTAAAATTTATTCAGAGGTGCATTTCTATTTAGAGGAAGATTATTTTGTCAAAATAACGGCTGTTTGGTCTGAGATGGATGCTACAGCCATATTTTCATGAAACGAATTGACTCGTTTATACCGCAATGGTGTCACCAGCTTGCCGTCTGTATTAATATATCCATATTTTCTGCCTGTTTTTGTTTGAACACCTACTGCAGCTATGCCATTTCCAAATGATAAAGCTTTATCATACTGATATCCAATCATTAATTTCCCTTGTTTATTCACATAGCCTGCTTTTCCTTGTTTATTATAGACTGCCGCTAGTCCTTCACTAAAACTATCTGCCAAAGCATATTGAAAAGGAATAACTACTTCCCCTTTTCTATTAATGTATCCCCACAGTCCCGATTCGTTTTGCACAGGTGCTAATCCTTGAGAAAAGTCTCCTGCACTTTGATATTGAAATGGAACAATCACTTTGCCTTTGGAATCAATAAAACCGTATTTTTCTTGGAAAGTTTGGACAGCAACTGCATTTTCGGAGAAACTGCGTCCATATTTATAGGTATATGGAATAACAAGAGTACCCTTTTTGTTTAAATATCCAATTTTATCGTTATTAGGCGAGTAGGCCAAAGCTAATCCTTCAGAAAATGAATAATCAGAAGAATACGATTTTTTTAAATTGGTTATTGATTTCCCGTCGGGTGTAATAAACGCGCCATTATCATTCTTGCTTTTTTTTACGAAAGCAATTCCATCCGAAAAGCCTGTAGTTTCTGCATAAATACAAGGAATGACCAATTCTCCTTTTGTATTGATATAACCGCCCAGTTTCGTCGAAGTATCCTCAACCAAGGCTCGTTGATTATGAAAATCTGTGATTGGAATCAAATGATTCGGTAAAGTGAATGCTTCTTTACCTTTGGAATTATAAAACACATCTTTGCCATTGGCTTTATTTGCTAATAACAGTCCATCATGAAACATACCATCACTTTGAGTAGGTATAGGGCCGTATTCAATCGGAACCTTTTCCTCTTTAATGCTACTTGCAGCCGATATAGCTAACCTATTCTCTGCATTATTATTTTGATTCAGTTGGGAAGGTGCGGAATACGTTATACCCTCAGAAGCTCCTATCGTTAACATCACAGTTAATGCAAAAACAGATGCTGCTTTGCCAGTTATTTTATTCATGTGTACCTATCTCCTTTATACCGGTTGGCGGTTAATAAAATTTGGGGGTGTTATTGATCAATTCCTGCCGATCTTTTTCTGAGATAGTACCTGTTTTGGCAACTTTATGTCCATTATACCGATATAGCATTACTGAATCTGCATCTTCGGCTATAAAGCTAAATGAACGCCCATCTGTTGCCCAGGCCAAACCAGTAATAAGACTATAATTTTGCTGGGACAATAATGATATTTTTTGGTTTTTTGTATCATACATAGCAATATAACTGGAGCCCAGATTACCAATACCAAAGGCAATTTGACTTCCATCCGGTGACCAGTTATATGCATCAATTTTCTCACTGTTTGATCCGGTTGCGCTTTTCTTGAGTTGATTTAGTACTTTATGGGAACCATCTGTCAGATCGACTATGATTAATCTTGTTCCTTCATGATCACTCACATCTACAGCCAAATAATGAGCTGAAGACAGTGACAAAGAGTTAATACGTAGAGGCTTAGATTCAAGTTGGAGAGTATACTCCTCTTCTCCACTTTGAATCTTCATGGAACTTACTACTTTATCGGATTCGTGTACCCTTTCGCCTGTGGATTCTGTAAGTTGGGCAGCAAATGAAACATTACCTTGCTGCCATCTGATATCGTCTCCACGAACTGTCACATCAGTATGAATGGGCTTAAAATAATGGATCAAGCTGTTATTCTGATTATCATTACTATGATTTGCAGGCTGGTTTGTAGAAATACTAACTGTTCGCGACTTCCGATCCCAGTTTACCTTCGCTCCCAGCGACTCCCCAACAAACCGAAAAGGAACATATGCTTTTCCTTGTATGATATGTAACGGTGCAGCCATTGTTATTACTTTTTTATTTTTATAAGCTTTTGTCTGTCCTGCCGTTATTTGTATGGTCTCGTTATTTTCAGTATTTATTATCGTAGCTGTCTTTGTCTGATTATCCCATTATATACGGAAACCGGGGAAATTTTTGACGGTATCTACAGGAACGAAGACCGAACTGGCAATCATTAAAGGCTGCTGACTTGTTAGCATTTTTCCATTAATCTTTAATTTCAATTCGCTGGAAGAAGCTGCGATTACAGAACACGTAAATAAAGTGAATGATAACGTTATCGTGCTAATTAAATAAATGCTTTTCTTTAACATCATAATCTCCTTTATATCGTTAATACATGAATGATTTCGATTTCGGATAGCTTTATAAAATCTCCTGTTCATATTTTATCCAAAACTAGAAAAAAGCGCAAAATTCAGTGGATACTCAACTGGACTCCATACCTTACTATTTCAAAAAAATAAACTGACATCAGTTGATACCGATGTCAGTTTATTTACAATGCTGCTTTCCAATTACTTTTCTTATTAAGACATCAACAAATATAATCGTTAATGTTTTTGATCAGCTACCTTTTAATCGTAAGAATATTTATACGGAAATATTCAAAGATCCTTTTTAAAAGTAGATATACAATTCTCTTGCATCTACTTATGGCTTCAGAATAACTTTGATACAATCTTCTTTTTTGTTATCAAAAAGATCATATCCACGCTCTGCATCACTCAGTGACAGCTTGTGCGTAATAATATCGGTAGGATCGATGGTACCATCTGTGATTTGTTTGAACAGCTGTGGCATGTAGTGAACAACCGGCGCTTGTCCCATAGCCAATTTTACATTACGCTCAAACAAATGACCCAGTGGGAACATGTTATAATTCTCACCATATACTCCGGTCACCTGAATAGTACCGAATTTACGCACGACATTGGCTGCGATCCGGAAAGCACCAAGTCCACCGCCTTGCAGTTTGAGCGACGTCTGGATCTTCTCGGCAGTACTCTTGTCTGCATCAAGGCCCACACAGTCGATAACTACATCTGCTCCACCGCTGGTTAGCTCAAGCAGATACTGATCCACATCCGGAACCTCTTTGAAATTCACGACTTCTACATTATTGGTACGCTTGGCGTGGGCCAAACGATAAGGGATATGATCGACAGCAATAACGCGTTTAGCGCCTTTTTGCCAAACAAATTTTTGAGCTAACAGTCCAACTGGTCCGCAACCCAGGATAATAACAGTATCTCCTGCTTTGACGCCGCCACTTTCTACACTCCAAAAAGCAGTAGGCATAATATCTGACAGGAACAATACTTGCTCATCTGTCACTTCTGCAGACTCCGGAATAACAAATGGCAGGAAATTAGCGTAAGGTACACGCATCAACTCTGCCTGCCCCCCAGGATATCCACCATAAATATCAAAGCCAAAATACGCTCCGGTATTTTTTTCTTCCATTTCGTTGGAATTATCGCATTGACTTTCCATCTGGTTTTTACAGAAGAAACATTCACCACAGGCAACGTTAAATGGTATAACGACACGATCGCCTTTTTTGACACGGGTTACGCCTGGACCTACTTCTTCAACAATCCCCATTGGTTCATGTCCAACCACATAGTCGTCATGAATAACTGGCGTCTCACCATTAAAGATATGAAGATCGGAACCGCAGATTGCTGTAGAAGTAATCCGGACAACGATATCATCCTGTTTTTCGATACGTGGATCTTTTACCTCTTTGACTTTTACGTTGCGTTTTCCCTGGTATGTTAGTGCTTTCATTTGTATTCCCCTCTCCAGATGTAATCATAGAATGTAGTAGCCTGAATAATAACAGCAGACTCGGTGATGAAAATAACAAAAGTTAGAAAGTTTACGTCTTTTTGTATTAACCATAACCTTCGTTTTATTAACAACTTACAAATAAATAGTAGTGTTTACGTTTAAGCTTTGATAAGTAAATGTATGAGGAAATTCAATTTGACTATGATAATGATGCCAATGTAATCGTCTATAATCCGTCCCTCCCTTCAAACCAGCAAGACAGCAAAAGATTAATTTACGGGTAAGAAGGGTAAATGAGGTACAACAGGCTGTTGCCTACGAGCGCAGTTCGATATGCAGCCAAAGACGGAAGGGAGTTTTTAATAATGAAACATTTAACGAAATCTCAAATAGAGGAGCTTAAAAATAGCTTACTGGAAGAAAAAGAAGGACTGGAGCGTCATTTTGAAGTAGACAAGGATCGTACCGAAGATGGACGGATTGAATCGGAGCGTATGTCTACCGGCGAATTGAGTGCAGTCGATAACCACCCTGCTGACCTGGGTACAGAGACTTTTGAACGAGGACGTGATCTGGCAATTGATGATCAGATGAACGATACACTCGATCAGGTAAATGCTGCACTCGAACGAATCGAGAACGGTATGTATGGTATCAGCGAGATCAGTGGCAAAGAGATTCCATTCGAACGGCTGCAGGCGCTGCCATTTACTACGTATCTGGTAGATGAGAGTCCTCATGATAATGTGAGCGATTACCGCCCGGTTGAGGAAGATATTATCACTCCTGCTGCCAAAGGTTCAGGTGAGAATCGCCAGCAGAATACAGGCCGATTTGATGATGCAGGTGCATGGCAGGCGGTTGAAGATTACGGCGTAGCTGATTCTCCTGCACTCAGTGCACAGCGTGAAGTGCATAACTACAACGATCTGGCCGAAGGCCGGGAGAGCAACAATAACTTTACCGAGAGTGTAGAGACATTCGCCGCCAATGATATTGATGGAAGCAACCAGCATATCGAGCAAGGTGAAGCTGTTGAAGTCTATGAGGACAAAGGTGAAGGCGACACCGAGCTGCAGATCGACGAAGCAGACGAAGAAGTTAAGGCAGATGTAGAAAAAGCGGATCGTCGCCGTTAATCTACTGTCCTGTGATATAAATAAACATTCCTATATGTATAAATGAAAAATAACCCCTTCGGATTATTGTATCCAAAGGGGTTATCCTGTTGAAGCGGTAATGGGCATCTTATCTATAGCCCTTTCAAGATTTATAACTTGTTTAGACTACATACGATTCAGCTGATCGACTTTTCTTATTATATTCCCTTATACAAAGAAAAAGCCGAAATTACCCGTAAAGGCTAATTTCGGCTTTTTCATGTTGTTCAGGCCAAAGCCTGATTGGTCGTCACAGCAAACTGCGTAATCACCAGTTTGATCCTGGAAATTCGCTTGTTCTCCGTCTCTTCCACTACAAATAAGTGCCCGTCATGTGCCACGCTCTGTCCTACTTGCGGAGGCAGCGACTCTACACGAGAGTACAGCCATCCGCCGATGGTATCATATTCACTGGAATCCAGATCCAGGGAGAACCGTGTGTTGATCTCTTCGATCAGCATCAGGCCATCAATGGAATACGTCATCTCATTGATCGGTTCTACGACTGGACGTTCATGGTCAAACTCATCCTGAATTTCTCCGACGATTTCTTCCATTATATCCTCGAGTGTTACCAGACCGGCTGTACCGCCATATTCATCAATCAAAATCGCGATCTGCGTTTTGCCACGTTGCATCAGCTTCATCAGTTCGCTAATTTTGATCGACTCCGGTACAGCAATAATCGGACGAATCAATTTTACGGTGTCTGTAATCTGATAGCGCATCAGATCCTTGATATGCAGAAAGCCGACAATATGGTCTTTGTCGCCATCACATACCGGATACCGGGTGCGCATACCATCAAGAGCAATCTGCAGATTCTCTTCGCGGGGAGCATGCAGGCTCAGACAGATCATTTCCGTACGTGGAATCATAATTTCGTGGGCGGTTGTATCTGCAAATTCAAATATATTATCAACCAGCGCCAGTTCGGTATTATCGATCAGTCCGCTCTTGTTGCTTTCTTTCATGAGTATGCGTATCTCTTCTTCCGTATGAGCAGATTCCAGTTCGGAGGCCGGAGCGATTCCAAACAGTTTGAGCAGGGCATTCGCCATGCCATTCAACATCCAGATAAAAGGATACATGATTTTATGGAATAAGAACATCGGGCCGGCTGTCCATAATGTTACACTTTCCGCTTTGCGGATCGCGAGCGATTTGGGTGCAAGTTCCCCGAGTACAATATGCAGTATCGTAATCACCACAAAAGCAATGGCTACGGATACGCTGTGTACAGCTACTTCATTATTCCAGCCAATTGCCGCAAATATCGGTCGGATCAGTCCAGCAATTGCCGGTTCACCAATCCAGCCAAGTCCCAGGGAAGCCAGTGTAATTCCCAATTGACAGGCCGATAGATAAGCATCCAGGTTATTAACGATCGACTGGGCAAAACGTGCTCGTGCATTACCTGCATCGACCAGCGTCTCCAGACGACTGCTGCGAATTTTGACCATCGCAAATTCCGCTGCAACAAAAAATCCATTTAACAAAACAAGAATAAATACAAATACTAAGTTCCACAAACTGGGTAAGGGGTCAGTCAAGTGTGTCTCCCGCACTGTCTGCTGCAAATATTGATCAGACAGCTGCGGGTTCACCTCCTTCGAATATTAGATTTTTGAATAAGAAGCCATTGTACATGTACCATCAATTTCCCAATGCATTCACCTCTTTCTATATGTAAGGATAGACGTTACCTGATTATATTATAGCTCTAAAACAAGCACAGTCAAATAGGGATTGAGCGCACTTACAATTTTTTTACAATCCTGCTCATTTCCGTTAACATCTGCTCTTTATACTTTAGCAGGTGAGCACAAGACGGCGAATATCCTGTTTTCCGTTATTGAATGATTAATGAAAGTGAGGTTGGAATGTTGGATAAATCCTCTGCTGTTCCCGTCAAGTCCGGTATGCAGCGTACCCGTTCGGCAGTACATCAGCCACGTCGAACCAGACATTGGCATGAATATGCACTGGCCGTTATGTTTTTGGCACCTTCGATTCTGCTGTTTGGAATCTTTCTGTTCTACCCGCTGATCAAGTCGGTATATCTTAGTGTACATTCGACTACGCCGCGCGGAGATGTTGCCAAATTTATCGGATTGCGCAACTTTGAGAAGCTGTTTGATTCCGGACATTTCCTGAATAGCCTATGGGTAACCTTTGAATTTATGCTTTTTACTGTACCGACCTCTATTGTGCTGGCTCTGATCCTGGCTGCAATCTGCCGGACACACCTGAGAGGAACCAAAGTATTCCGCTTTATCTTCTCACTGCCACTGGCAATCTCGGTCAGTACTGGTTCGGTAATCTGGATGGTGCTGTTTCATCCGACACTCGGCACATTGAATTATCTGCTTCAGGCTGCCGGACTGCCGGCTGTACAATGGCTGACTGATCCCAACTGGTCACTCATTTCCATTTCCATCATGACAATATGGATGAATCTGGGCTTTCTGTTCATTCTGCTGCTCGGCGGTATGGAGGGTGTACCAGAAGATATTTATGAAAGTGCCAAGATGGATGGTGCGGGTCCGATGCGTACCTTTGTACAGCTGACTCTGCCACTGATTTCGCCCACTATCTTCTTTGCCAGTGTGACTTCCATGATTGGTGCATTCCAGTCATTTGGACAGATTCATATATTAACCAAAGGGGGACCGATGAACAGCACGAATGTGCTTGTATACAATCTGTATCAGGATGCTTTTGTTAACTTCCGATTTGGCTCAGGCAGCGCACAGGCGCTGGTATTGTTTGTCCTTATCCTGATCCTGACAATCATCCAGTTCAAATTTGGAGAAAAGAAGGTGCATTACCAGTGAGACCCAACATAATGCGCACTGGACTGGCTTATCTGATGCTGGCTGCTGCTGCAATTCTGATTTTGTTCCCTTTCTGGACCGCTTTATCCAATTCACTGATGACCGAGTCAGAATCGGCTACATATCCGCCAAAGTTTTTCCCGACCAGCCTGAATCTGGATAACTTTGCTAGTGTCATGGCTTCTATTCCGATTATCCGCTTTATCGTGAATAGTTTCGTAACGAGCGGGATTATTACAATCGGTAACCTGATTACAGCCTCTATGGCTGCTTATGCTTTTGCTTTCCTTCGTTTTCCCGGACGCAAGCTGCTCTTCGCCCTTTTCATGGCAACGATGATGATTCCATGGGAAGTAACCGTTATTCCCAATTATCTGACTGTACGCAGCTGGGGCTGGCTGGACTCCTATGCCGGATTAACAGTACCGTTTCTGGCTACAGCATTTGGAACGTTTCTGATGCGTCAGTTTTTTATGCAGCTGCCCAAAGAACTCATGGAAGCGGCTCGTATCGACGGATGTGGACATATCCGGATCTTCGCATCGCTAGCTGTACCACTGGCAATGCCGGGTCTTGCTACTCTCGGGGTCTATTCGTTTCTTAATCACTGGAACATGTATCTATGGCCGCTGCTCATTACAAATACCGAGAATATGCGCACCGTGCAGATCGGGATCAGTATGCTGCAGTTTGCCGAAATGACTGCCTGGAATCTGGTGATGGCAGGAATTGTACTCGTACTTGTGCCTTCCCTGCTCATGCTCGCAATAGGACTGGGACGTCTGGTTGGCGGCCTTACGACTGGAGCACTGAAAGGTTGATTTACGGACTTACAGTACTGACAGCCAACGGTACAAGCTCCTGCCAACTTTATAATCTGCTGGCTGCATAACAACGCAGTATATCTTATCCCCTGCTGTATTCCTGATACAGGTTACTTCTTTTATCGGCTTCACTGCTTAAAAAAACTACTACTTATATTTGAAGGAGAATGTTCAATCATGAAATTCAAACCTTTTTGGCTTCGCAAATGGAGTCTGCTCGGCATGAGTCTGTTCCTCTTCCTCGCAGCATGCAGCGGTGGACAACCTTCACAGGGTTCCGAGCCGGCCGCAGCTGCCGGAAGCGAAGCTTCCTCTGGTCCCGTCAAAGTTGTATGGTGGCACTCCATGAGCGGTGAACTGGGCAAAACGGTAGACAGCCTGGTCAAGCAGTTCAATGATTCCCAAAAAGACGTTCAGGTTGAAGCCGTTTATCAAGGTGAATATGATGAAGGTTTGAATAAATTCAAAGCAGCTATGGGTTCTGGCAGCGGTCCAACCATGATGCAGACGTATGAAGTGGGCAGCCGCTTCATGATTGACTCCCAGGCAGTTACGCCAATGCAGCAGTTTATCGATGCTGATAAATTTGATGTATCCCAGCTGGAAGAGAATATTCTGAGTTATTATACGTTTGATAACAAGCTCTACTCCATGCCTTTTAATACGTCCAATCCGATTCTCTACTATAACAAGGATGCGTTCAAAAAAGCGGGGCTGGATCCCGAGAATCCACCCACTACGTATGCCGATGTAGAGAAAGCAGCCAAAGCACTGACCAAAGACGGTCAATCCGGTGGTTCCTTCCCAATTTATGGCTGGCTGATGGAACAACTGCTTGCCAACCAGGATATCGAACTGCTTAACAACAGCAATGGACGCAGTGCTCTGGCTACCGAATCCATGCTGAATTCCGATGCAGCAGTCAATACACTGACATGGTGGAAAAAGATGGTTGATGATGGTGTAATGCTGAATCTTGGACGTAAAACCGATGATACCAAAAAAGCTTTTGCGGCTGGTCAAATTGCCATGACTATGGATAGTACAGCCTCCCTGCGCGGTATCGTAAGTTCTGCCGAAGGCAAATTTGAAGTAGGTACGGCTCCTATTCCCAAGCCTTCTGCCGATTATGAGGGTAAAGGCGGCGTTATCGTAGGTGGCGCGAGTCTGTGGATTATGAATGACAAGCCCGAAGCTGAACAGCAGGCGGCATGGAAATTTATCAAGTTCCTGACTGAGCCTTCCACACAAGCATACTGGAATGTCAATACAGGCTATTTCCCGATTACCAAAAAAGCTTATGATGAAGATTTGATCAAAGAAAACATGAAAAAATATCCGCAGTTCGAAACAGCTGTCAAGCAACTGCATAGCACCAAGATTGATCCGGCTACCCAGGGTGCTGTAATGGGTATTTTCCCGGAAGCACGTCAACTGACCGAGACCGCGATGGAAGAAGCAATCAATGGCTCCAAATCACCAAAACAGGCATTGGACGATGCAGCTGCACAGATTACTCAAAAGCTGCAGGATTACAACGATTCGATCGCTCAATAAGCAGAGCAATGAACAGATGAATCCTGTCTGGTCTGTATGCTCTGTATACTGGAAAGTATGACGAACAAATAGCCTATTCACTGGGCTGAACTCAGAAATGGTTAGCAAAAAAGGCCGATATACCGGGTTTTACTCCGGCATCGGCCTTTTTGTTATGATTTACCGATTTTGCGACAGATCTGCTCCGGTTAATTCTACCGACAGATCCCACAGACGCTTGGCCTGCTCCGGATCGATAGCATATTCTTTTACCCCGGCACGAGGACCGTCAGGTACAAACATCTTGGCGACATCACAATCTTCGCAGTAGACGCCACCTTTGTCTTCTAATTGAGGGGATGTCGCTGCCCATACCTGTGTGGCTGCTCCCTGCTCCGGTGTTTTAAATGCAGGATTTACAGCCTCGCCATCTTCACTGATCCAGCTCAGTGCGATCATTTCTTCTCTCGGCATATGTCGCTGCAGTGGTGTCAGAATGCCACCAGGATGCACAGCAAATGCACGTACGCCCTGTTCAATACCGCGACGATCCAATTCTACGGCAAATAGTGAATTTGCTGTTTTGGACTGTCCATAGGCTTCGAACTTCTCGTAATTGCCTTCAAAATTCAGATTATCCCAACGAATCGGCGAGAGATGATGCCCTGTGGAGGAAGTGGCAACGACCCTTGCTCCATCACCCGCTATCAATGCAGACCAGATCAGATTAATGAGTGTAAAGTGACCCAGATGATTGGTCGCAAACTGTAACTCCCAGCCGGGTCCAACGCGCGTCTCCGGACAAGCCATAACGCCCGCATTGAGTAGAGCGAGATCAACACTACGTCCACTTGCGACCAGACGGCCTGCAAATGCACGTACGCTATCCAGATCAGACAGATCAAGTTCATCCACTGCAACCTGATCAATTCCTGCAAGTGCCTCTCGTGCTACCTCCGGACGACGTGCTGGAACAATGACATAAGCGCCTGCTTCAACGAGTGCTCGCGTAGTCTCTAACCCCAGACCTGAATAACCACCCGTAACAAGCGCAGTTTTGCCCGAAAGGTCGATGCCTTGCAATACCTCACTGGCAGTACTGCGATACCCAAAACCTGATTCTATAGGTTGTTGCGGTGTTCTTGTATACGATGTTTGCATGAATTATCTCTCCTCTGCATTTATAGTTATGGTGTACATATCTATACTGTACAATTTAGAGTTCACTCTAGGTCAAGCATAATTTTATTGGCCAGCTTTTTGCGCCAACCAATAATTGCGTATTTGCAAAGAACCTTTGAGAAAATTAGATATGATCTGCACCCGTAAGTTTAACTGATAATGTCCAAAGACGTGAAGCTTCTTCTGGATCGATCGCATACGGTTTTACACCTGTGTGCTCTGCATCATCGTTTGTTAATATGGAGATATCACAATTTTCGCAATACACACCACCTTTACTTTCTAGCTGAGGCGAAGTTGCTGCCCATACTTGCGTAGCAGCACCTTGTTCTGGTGTTTTGAAAGCTTCGTTCACCGTCTCGCCATCTTCTTTGAACCACTTCAGTGCAATCATCTCTTCCATAGGCATATGACGCACAAGAGGTGTAAATACAACTCCCGGATCTAAGGCAAAAGCACGTACTCCATGTTCAGCACCACGTCTGTCTAACTCCACTGCAAATAATGCATTCGCTGTCTTCGATTGTCCGTAGGCTTCAAACTTTTGATAGTTGCCGTCAAAGTTGATATTATCCCAACGAATCGGTGAAAGATGGTGACCTGTTGAAGAAGTTACCACTACCCGTGCTCCTTCTCCAGCTATCAGCATAGGCCAGATCAGATGAATGAGTGTAAAATGACCGAGATGATTCGTTGCAAACTGTAACTCCCAGCCGGGTCCAACGCGCGATTCCGGACAAGCCATCACACCCGCATTGAGTAGAGCGAGATCAATACTGCGTCCACTTGCGACCAAGCGACCTGCAAATGCGCGTACGCTATCCAGATCAGACAGATCAAGTTCATCGACTTCAACCTGAGCAAGTCCTGCCAGGGCTTCGCGTGCTGCCTCCGGACGCCGTGCTGGAACAATCACATGCGCACCTGCCTGAATGAGTGCACGTGTTGTTTCTAGCCCCAAGCCTGAATAACCGCCGGTGACCAGCGCAGTTTTACCAGACAGGTCGATGCCTTTCAACACTTCGCTTGCGGTACTGTGATAACCAAAACCAGATTGAATAGGTTGTTGCGGTGTTCTCGTATACGATGTTTGCATTATTCGTCTCTCCTCTATTTTGTAGATGTTGTGTATATAGTCACACTCTACAATTTAGAGTTCACTCTAGGTCAAGCCTAATTTTAAAGACTGGCGTTTTTAGACACCGAATGAGCACATGGTTGAAAAGGATCTTCCTGTGGATCTTGCCGCTGCAGGTTTTTTTCATACACATCGGTTTTGTAATTGATTATATCCAGGCATTCACGCAACTGTTCCATCTGATCTCTAACATGCTGCTGATGTTCTTTTAAGATTGCCAATCGTTCATGTTCATTACCGGGTCCAATTCGCACCAGTTCAGCATAACGCCGCATATCCGCAATGGGCATTCCCGAGTTACGTAGTCTTGTGCACATAAGCAGCCACTCTACATCGGCTTCACTATACCTTCTTCTTCCACCACTATCACGTGCAATCCGGACCGATAATAGCAATCCTTCACGTTCATAAAATCGCAAGGAGTGAACACTCAGTCCTGACCGTTGTGCGACTTCACCAATACTAAGCTGATCTTTTACTTCCACATGAGTATTCATCGTTTTCTCCTCTGCACTCTATATTTGAACCTATCATCGTATTCTTTTTAAGCTTCAATTGTAATAGATCCATGATTATCGATCTTCTTATATCTATCTTAACGCAGTTATTGTTCAATCACCATGCAGCTTTTATGATAAGGATCTGGGCCAGCATTTCTATAAAAATATAAAAAATCACTTTATTGCAATTTGATATAAACCGTTTGACAGTACATAGCGAAAATGCTAGTATCATTTATACCAAGTATGCTTGTCGGATTAGTTAGAAACCGAAGGGAATAACCGGTTTCGCTAGTGAAAGCACTCTACAAATAAGTAAAAAAAGAATTTAATCTACTATCCAAAAGGAGAACTTCTTATGTCTGCTGATCCTATTTATCGCGATGATGTTGAATTTGGGTGGTTTATGCCTACGATGGGAGATGGAACAAGTCTTGGACGTGAATCCGAGCGCAAACCGACTCTCAATTACTTGACTCAGGTAGCTCAGACTGCGGAGCGGTCAGGCTTTGAGTTTGTATTGATTCCAACAGGCGGAGCTTGTGTAGACTCCTGGGTTGTAGGTTCTGCTATTATCGGGGCTACCACTACACTCAAGCCGCTTGTTGCAGTACGACCGGGTCTGATTGCTCCTGTATTGACTGCACGTATGGCAGCTGCATTGGATAATTTGTCAGAAGGTCGTGCTCGTATTAATATTGTGACTGGAAGTTCTCCAGCTGATCTGGAAGAACTGGGTGATCCACTTGCCAGAGCGCACGACGAGAAATATACACGTACACGCGAGTATCTCGACATTATCAAAGGGGTATGGGAACAGTCAGCAGGACTTGCTTCGACTGAATTCAGTTCCGGAGCTGAAGCATCAGTAGATAATAATAAAGTGTATTTTAAAGGTGATTATTACGAAGTAAATGGCGGAACCAGCCGCCCGGCTACTGTGCAAAAACCAGGATTGCCTATTTACTTTGGTGGTAGTTCTCCGATGGCCAAAAGTGTAGGTGCGGAGTATGCCGATGTATTCCTGATGTGGTCTGAACCACTGGAGATGATCAAGCAGCAGATTGAAGAACTCAAAGAGTCTCAGCGGAAGCACGCTGAACAAAGTGGTACAATTCGTCCACTGCGCGTAGGCATGCGTGCTCAGGTACTTGTGCGTGATACCGAAGAAGAAGCTTGGGAAGCTGCTCGTAACCTGATCAAGGATGTGGATCCAGAGACAATCGAACGTGCACGTTCAACGTTTAGCAAAACTGGCGCAACCGGACAAAATCGCCAAAATGCGATTCGTGATGCAGCAGCGGCTAATGACTTTGTGGTTGGTCCTAACTTATGGGCAGGATTGTCTAATTTGCGCTCTGGTGGAGCATTGATGTTTGTCGGTACACCAGATCAGGTTTCTGATCGACTGCTCGAATATGCAGAAGCCGGTATTACTTCTTTTATTCTATCCAGCTATCCACATTTGGAAGAAGCGCAGATTTTTGGAGAAAGCACACTGCCGCTGTTCAAAGAAAAATGGGCGCAGCGTTTTGCTTCTCTAGGTCGTTAATACAGATGAATTATAATTAAAATTGCATTTTTCAATAATTAAAACAACCCGCAGCATGTGATCTCCCTGTAAGGGACCAGATGCTGTGGGTTGTTTTGTTATAGAAGACTCTCTACTTCTATGACTATTCTTCTATAACTTCTCTACGTGTGCAGAAAGTGAACGTTATGACTGATTATTGGCATAGATGCCTAATACTCTTAAACAGGGTATGCCAACTGGACAGGGACTATTCAATGTAAATCATTTTGCGTGTCATTCCTCCGTCGATAACAAGCTCGGCACCGGTAATAAATGAATTATCGCTGGCTGTCAGGAACATGCAGGCTCTGGCGATATCATCAGGTTTGCCAACACGCTGAGCTGGATGCTGTGTATGATCCTCTGGCTTCAGTGCCGCATAATCGCCATTCTCGATCCAGCCGGGACTGATCGCATTGACACGGATATGATCCGGTCCTAGTGACACCGCCAGTGCATGGGTCAGTGCAGTGATTCCACCTTTGGAAGCAGCATAGGCCTCCGAATTAGGCTCTGACATATGCGCTCGCGTAGAGGAAATATTCACAATTGCTCCTCCCTCATGATCGCGCATTACCTTTGCGGCTTCCCGTGATATAAGAAAACATGCTCTTACATTGGTATTCATTACTTCGTCCCATTCTTCAAGTGTCAGATCATATGGTGATTTCCAGCGGCTAATGCCGGCATTGTTAATCAGTACATCGATCTTCCCGGTCGTCTTGACCACTTCCTGAATCAGAGTTTGTACGTCTGCTTCACTTTGTACATCACAAGGCAGGAAATGCGCCTGTCCTCCCTGTTCGCGTATAGAAGCAGCTGCAGCGGCTCCTTCGGCTTCTTTGACATCACTGAGGAATACCGTAGCTCCTTCCGCTGCATATCCTTCGGCTACTGCTCTGCCAATTCCCTGAGCAGCTCCGGTTACAATCACCGTGCTGGATGTATATTTCATTATATATTCCTCCATTATTTAGATATTGATTATTGGATATTGTTTCGTATTCCAGTATTCCAATAGGCATGTATACTTCGATAAATAGACAGAGACTACATTTTCCTCTACTGCACTATTCAACGATTGCACGCCTCCCGAAACATTCCATGCCTGTATGGAATCCCTCCACTACATATAAAATATAAACAATATCCAATTCACAGATACGGCTATTGTACACTCCTGACTCCCCCCTGTTCAAAGCAAAAAACCTCCACACTTCATCGATCCTGGAAGTGTGGAGGCTTATGAGCTGCCGGGTTGCAGATTTCCTTTTACCAAAAGATCATGTACCGATTGGCGCCTGATCTGGAGAATACCAGTCAGATAGTTAAGCATAGTAGGCTTGCAGCATTTCCTGTGTATCATCTTTCTCTCCGTCGAACAATCCTTGATCTGCCCAGCATGCGAGACAGGTTTCTTCATCCTGGCATTTGGCAGCTTCTTCACAGTTGTAACAAAGGGTCATGTAATAGTGGGTAAAGTTTTCTTGGACGTTGGCTTTCATCTCAATCATCTCCTTGTTTTTTCTACACCCCAATCATAACTGATCCTCTGGACTTATTATGTGATTTTTTTCACAAATGATCTGAAATTTTAAATTATTTTTTATTTTTTTGAATTTATTAAAAAAGGAGCTACCTTATCAGACGCTTTCGCACTGTTCGGTAACTCCGTATATTCAAATGGAATAATGCTGATTAGAGTACATGCCAGCTTTTACCGCCATCTGTCGTCTGCATAAGCAGCGAACGGCGTTCTTCGTTCTTGGCAACCAGCAGCCAGCCTACATCCTTGGAGAAAAATTGAAGCTTAGCCATCTCAGGATAATTGGCGATTGTCTTCTGCAGGGTATCATTGGCAGGAAGTGCTTTCCACGTGTGTCCCTGATCCTGAGTCGTGTATATAATACCATCAATCAGTGACCAGCCCTGCTTACGATTGAGGAAAGTCGGTCCCATTGTCTGATTGATCCCTGTCTGCGGCTTGAGCGTATACGCTACATGTGTCCATGTCTTGCCGCCGTCCTCGGTAAAGTAGCCGGAATAGCTGGTCTGTGTTCCTTTGACGCAGCCGATATTCATCCAGCCGCTCGTTTTGCTTGTGCCATAAAATTGCGGCTTGCCGGTGGTGATTCTATCGCAGCTTTTCACTTCTTTGCTCAGGAAGCTGGCGCTGGCTGTCCAGGTTTTGCCACTATCAGCTGTAGTATAAAGGCTTGGTTGTCCATCCTTTTCGAGTGTGATGAATCCATGTTTGTTGTCCCGGAAAGACATTCCGATCAATGTCCCGCTTTGCGGCAGTTCATTGGTTGTCTGGTCTGCCGAATTTATGGAAGAGGAGCTCTTCATTAATCGGGTCCAGCTGTCTCCCCCATCTTCGGTACGGTAAAAGGCTTTCCCTTTCTGGTGATTGGACTCGTCTGTCGATGTCATCACCCAGCCGGTTTTCTCATTAATAAAGTACATACCCAGTACAGTACCATTATCGTTAAAGGTAGCTACATTCCAGTTCTGCCCTCCGTCTACCGTATGCAAAATCAATGTCTGTCCGACACCATTGGCATTGCGGGCTACCCAACCATTTTTTTGATTCAAAAAGAAAATGCTGCTGCCATAAACCGGTGGTTCGGAAAAGGAAACGGTTTTGGCAGGAGATACATTGTCCCAGGTTTTACCGTTGCTCTGGGTAACATAGATACGCAGCTCGTTACGGGTAATTCCCCAGGCTACGCCTGCACTGGCACTAAGCAGCTGAAAATCGGTCAGTCTGGTCTGGATCTTGTATTCTGATATATCGGGTCTTCCACCTGCACGTTGATTTATGTTTGAATCCGTTGTTTGTTTGAGGGTAATGGTCTGACCCTGATCTTCTTTGGAATTCTGAAGCTGCTCACGTACAGCCTCACTCATAAGAGCGTTGTCGCTGCCTGCTGATGAACAGGCCGACAGAAGGAAAACCAGGGATATCCATATAAGAAGCGATTTGCTCATGCTCCACTTCATCTATTATTCTCCTTCCACACACTTACCTGATGCTAAAGCGTTTCAATTTTTCACGACCTATATAAGAGTAAACTAATTTTAAAAAAGGTAGTTTACAGAAAAGTTACAAGCGATTACAGTTTTATGGAATTTCGATACTAAACCAACCCGATTACGGTTATAAGTAATAGAAGACCTTTTACTTTATGGAAGCTTTCAGCTACAATAGTAGCGAATCTGTAATACAAATATAAGGAGATGATAATTAATGTCTGAATCCGTATCCAAACCTCACCGTGTAGTCGTTATCGGCACAGGAGCGGTTGGTTCCACAACCGCTTACACTCTACTTCTCCGCAACCGGATGTCCGAGCTGGTATTTATCGACGCCAACAAAGACAAGGCACTTGGCGAAGCACTTGATATGAATCATGGGCTTCCATTTGTAGGCGGTGTCAAACTGTGGGCTGGTGACTACTCTGATTGCAAAGATGCAGATATTATTATCATCGCGGCCGGATCGAACCAGCGTCCAGGTGAGACGCGAATTGATCTACTGAATCGAAATGCCGCCATTTTCGACGACATTATCAAAAATATTACCAAGTACAATGACCATGGTATTCTATTGGTCGCTACCAATCCGGTAGATATTCTCACCTATGTATCCTGGAAAAAAAGCGGTTGGCCGGCTAATCGGGTTATCGGCTCCGGTACCCTGCTGGACAGCGCACGTTTCCGCTATCTGATCGGCAAGCACAAGGAAATCGATCCCCGCAGTATTCATGCCCATATCATTGGCGAGCATGGCGATTCCGAGCTGCCGGTATGGAGTCTGGCCAATGTGGCTGGTTCCGCACTTGCCTTTGACGAAGCCGAGCAGGATGATATTTTCAACAGTACCAAGAATGCCGCTTATGAGATCATCAATGCCAAAGGATCTACTTCGTATGCGATTGCTCTGGCATTGGACCGGATCGTAGCTGCTATTTTGCAAAATGAGCATGCTGTACTGAACGTCTCTTCCCTGCTGGATGACTATCATGGCATCTCCGATGTGTATCTCGGTGTACCTGCGATTGTCGGCAGAGAAGGGATCCGCGAGAAATTGCAGATTCCTCTTAATGAAAAAGAAGAAGCGCTGCTGCGTGCTTCGGCAGCCAAGCTCAAAGATCAGATTGCCCAGTTAAACATTTAGCCTATATTTCAAATTTTACGCAAGGGCTTACAGCGCTTTTACACAAGACGATTATATCCCTTCGTCATTATACAGCGCTGTGCGCAAATTGACAAAAACGCCGCTTTTCCATCAGGAAAGGCGGCGTTTGCTGCATATATAGTTATACATAATTCACATTGCTGGCGAAATCCGACTTAATAAGGAATATCGTCATCTCGTTCTTGAGGTTGGTTCGCACGCTCGATCAGCTGCTGGGACAAGTTTTCGAACGTATCCGGCTGCAGCAGTTCGACCGGAGAGAAACCTTTTTCAAAAGTAAAGGACTCTCCCTCGATCACCATCGCATAATGATCACCCAGCTTGGCGATATGCATCCGGAAGCCAAAGTCTGCCAGAAGCCCCTTGACGCTCGTATCACCCAGTTTGACGCGAATCTCGATCTCCGGCTTGATCTCGACGATGCGTTCAGCAGCTTCGATCACCTGCTGCGGTTCCCATTTCTCCTGCAGATCACGCTTGTCACTGGCAGCCCACAGCTCCAGATCATGCTCTTCCCGCTGCCGCTCTTCGTTACTCGCATCCGGCCACTTTTCTTCTACATAGGTCTGTACATAATCCATCACTCGTTCATTCACAATTTCCGGAATCGATTGCTCATATGTTACGAATTTGAGGAAATCCTCAAAATAGCGGGCATGGGAAGACTGATGTACTTTGAGCTCCCATTCTTCAATCATGCCTTCTTCCGGCATATGCGGATACTGGATCGATTTCATATTACGGGCGCTAATCGCCATTTCTACTTCGCTGATCAGGCTACGCTCATCCGAAATGCGGGCAATCTGCTTTTCAAAATCGCATTTCATCACAAATACAAACGGATCATCAAAATGTGTATCCATCTTCACCTGCGATACGATCAGGGCACCGCCACGTACAGAGCTGGTATCCAGATAGCTGCGTACCAGATCATCGCCGGCATTTTTGAAATCTTCTTTGTTGTCTACCGTGCGAAGACGCGCGAACAGATTAAAATTGGGATTGCTCGTCAGCTCATGACCAGGCTCTACGAGAAAAGTACCGATCTTGGTCGGCGGCTGCTCACTCGACGGATTTTTCTCTACTTTGCGCTTGGCTGTACGGGTAAACTCGGCATGCAGGAAATTCTTGAGCTCACTCAGCTCATATTCATCTTCATCGAGTGTCTGATAATGTTTATAATTTTTGGAAGTCTGGCCTTCTTTGCCCTCTACCTGCAAAACAAAAAAGGATAGGAATTGAACATTAAATCGCATGATATACTCCTTTGTCATTACGGATACAGCCTGCGGATGAAATCCGGCAAGCCCAAATTGTCTGCCTATCACTATACTCGAATTTGAACGGAAATGTAAGTTTAATTTGAACGTGCCGACAGCCAGGCATTGACGACCATACCGCTAATTACGAGGATTAGCCCAATCCACATTCCTATTGAAGTGAGTATGACTCCGAGCAGTACCCATTCCCCCAACAATGTAAATACCACCTCCAGCGATTGTGTAGCTTCAACAGCTGCAAGACGTGCCGGATGATGGCGTACCCGGTCGGTCGCTCCGAAAAAGAGTACGGTAGCGACTACGCCCGAGAATAGGGCGACCAGAAAAGCCTGAATGGTCTGTTCCCCTGCAGGTGGCCCGTACTGGATCAAT
This sequence comes from Paenibacillus shenyangensis, assembly GCF_000346635.1. Lineage (NCBI taxonomy): Bacteria > Bacillati > Bacillota > Bacilli > Caryophanales > Paenibacillaceae > Paenibacillus > Paenibacillus shenyangensis. The sequence continues at coordinate 127,308 of NZ_AOIG01000007.1, read as the reverse complement.
CCGATGACAGACAGCACGATCCAGAATGGAAGACTGGCAATACTCATTCCCAGCGTACGCTGAAATGCATCCAGTCTGCCATCACATACTTCCATCATTTTACGGTTGCCGAGTGGATAAGCGATAGCTCCAATCAGAATCAACACTATCCCCTGCCAACTCGCCCCCACTGAACTACTCTGAGCCTGGCCGATCTGCATCAGTCCAATGCCCAGCAGCATCATAAGTGCAATCAATAGTACACTGCGCGGGATACGTCCTCTTTCCCGAACTGGTCCATCCGGTGTCTGACGTATGAAAAAGAACAGCGGAGAGAGCAGCATACCCGCAAGAATCGTTGTCTGAAAACCGGCTGCTGTCAGCCAGGCAGGCGCGTATATCGCTGAAGCACAGAGCGGTGCATAGAACAGACCGAACCCCACTGTACTCCATAACAGCCATTGGCCAGGTTGACGACGTATTTCCTGCCAGACCGGCTTCAGGTTACCGCGTACGACAACCAGTATACCTAGCAGTGGAATCATGAAAAAGTAACGCAGTGCACTGCTCCAGATCCAGTGTCCTCCACCTACCTCCATTGAGCGATTCAGCACAAAGCTTGATGCAAAAAAGAACGCAGCGAGAATGCCAAGCCATACCGCTCTCATTATCGTTCCTCTGCCGGTTCGGAAGATCGAGATATGGTGGAGGAATCATTCTGCCTAGGAGCCAGCCATTGCCCCAGACTAAGCCAGTTGTGTTCCATCCAATGAGCTGCATCGGCTTCGTTATGTTCACGGCAGGCAGTTATGATCTTCAGATGATCTGCAGGAGAATGCTCACGGCTGACCTGACTGAACTTGGCATATTCCAACCTGCGGATCTTGGGCATAATCCCATGAAGTGCAGCATTCAGTTCCGGGTTAGCTGCCCGGTTCAAGAATACCTGATGGAAACGGTCATCAGCAGCGATCGCTTTCTCTGCATCCTGCTGCTCCAGCGCCACTGTCAGCTCTTGATTGGCTGCTTCCAGCTCGGCATAATCCTCTACCGTCAGCTGACTTGCACATAGCCTTGCTGCCAGTGCATGCAGCGCTGCTGCGACTACAAAAGCATGCGCTGCTGTTTCTTCATGCAATAGTGCGATCCGCGTAATGGCTCCAGGAAACGATTCGACCAGCCCTTCATCTTCCAACCGCTTGAGCGCTTCTCGTACTGGCGTACGACTAACACCAAACTGGCTGGCCAGCTCCATGTCATTTAACTTTTGACCTGGTGCCAGTTCGAGCGTGATAATTCCTTGTTTAAGCGTAATATAGACCTGATCACGTAACGACGGACGATTTAATTTCTGAAATTGAGGTGTATTCATAAAACCAATATATTGCATATTAATATAGATGACAAGAATGAATGATAGTTATAGTTTTCTGTTACATACGATTAAGCAGTAGTTAAGATCGCCATTATTATTTATATAGATATCAATAATTAGCTCTCCCGCATCCTTTTATCCCTACAATAAAGAATCTATACTTTTAAAATAGGATCGATGACTATATAAATTCCTTCTATCCCTATTTTTTAATTTCATTTATCAAAAAAAGAGCATCTTCGCCCTGAAAAGGGGCAAAGATGCTCTTTTGTATTTGTATATCACCATCAGGTCAACGCTTTAAATTAATCTATCTCACAAGCGTACTATCTTTTTCATCAACCTTTATACGTTAATTATTTGGAACGACGGTTAGGATTAAGCAGACTGCGGTTTTTGCCATACAGGAAGTAAATCATCAAGCCAACTACCAGCCATCCGAAGAATACAATCCATGTCAGGCCCTGCAGCTGCAGCATCAGATACACACAGCCTATTGCACTCAAAATGGGGATCAATGGCACGAAGGGTACACGGAATCCTCTTTTCAGATCCGGCTGTGTACGACGCAGTACGATAACTCCAATACTCACTACAGCAAAAGCAAACAGCGTACCGATATTAGTCAGCTCTGCCAGTTTGCCCAGCGGGATAAAACCAGCGAAGAAAGCGATAATAATACTGGCAATCCATGTGCCAACCGCAGGAGTCTGGCTCTTGCCACTGACTTTGGAGAAGACCGGTGATAGCAGTCCATCCCGGGACATGGCATATAGCAGACGGCTCTGTCCATACATCATAACCAGCAGTACGGTCGTAATCCCTGTAATAGCACCAAGAGAGATAATCCAGGCCATACCGTTCAGATGAACGAATTCCAGAGCAAAGGCAACAGGATCACTTACATCAAGCATTTGATAAGGTACAATCCCTGTCAGAATCAACGATACAATAATGTATAATACCGTACATACGGCAAGCGAAGTAATAATACCGATCGGCAGATCACGCTGCGGCCGCTTTACTTCCTCGGCAGCTGTAGATACCGCGTCAAAACCGATATAGGCAAAGAAAACAGTTGCTGCACCAGCAGCTACCCCTCCCCAGCCGAACGGCAGAAACGGTGTCCAGTTATCCGGTTGTACATAGAACACACCAATGCCGATAAAATCAGCACAACAACCAGCTTGATAGCAACCATAACTCCATTCGCCCGTGTTGCTTCCTTCACCCCACGTGTAAGCAGGAAGGCGATAATCAGTGTAATAATGGAAGCGGTAACGTCAAAATACGTTCCATTCGCCGGGTTAAACGCACTGGTAAGTGCTTGTGGCAAATGAATACCTATTCCAGATAGCAGACTTTGAAAGTATCCCGACCAACCGCTTGCAACAGCAGCGCTGGCAAATCCATATTCCAAAATCAGATCCCAGCCAAGAATCCAGGCGATAATCTCGCCAAATGTTGTGTAGCTATACGTATTGCACTACCGGATGCAGGTACAGAAGAAGCAAATTCCGAATAACAAAGTGCCGCAAATGCACATACAATACCCGCTAGCAGGAAAGATAGTACCAAACCAGGTCCCGCATAATTTGCCGCTGCTACCCCGGTAAGTACAAAAATCCCTGTACCAATAATGGCACCGATTCCGAGAGTAGTGAGATCGAGTGCTCCAAGGACAGGTTTCAATTGGCTGTCTCTTGCGGCAATAGGTTTGCGTCTGAATAATGAAGTATTGTCTTTAGAATTGCTCATAGACGAATTCCTTTCTTCTGTAAGGTATATTCACATTTATTCACTAATGTTAAATAACACCTACAGAAAACTACACAATACTACACTTCAACGCGTTGAATGATTGAAACTTTTTTTGAGAAAGTGACATAATAGCTTCCATCGAACTTATTTCATGAACTAAATCGATGTAGGTTTATATGCAATATGCCAATATGCCTTTCCATATGCTTCCTTTTTGTTGACAATGAGGGCAGTTTACCTCTCCTGCCAGATAGGCAATAACCTCTTTTAGCTCGAATAGCTCAAATCGGACAGCCTGATTCAATAATTCGTTTAGCATTGTATCCAACCTGGTTGTCTCCATCATAGGTTGGATCGCATTCCCCTTGCTGTCGTCTATCAGCACAGGATCAGTCGGATATACAATCCAGGAGGTCTGCTGATTGGATACGGTAGGCGGCCAAATATACCATTCTTTGCCGCAATGCGGACAAGCTGCCGGATATTCTTCGCCATCGGGATGATGAAACAGTAGTCTGGAGACCGCCGGATAACCATGATAAGCCATAAAGGCTGCAAGCATATACTGTCTGTCTAACTGATCCATAAATCGTTCGCGCACAATAGACAGTATTTTATCATCTAATCGATGTATTTCCCGAATCGCCTGGTGATAGTCCCGTTCGATATCAGCATACAGAGATCGATCGATGTGACCTTCTACCAATGGATTACGATCTGCTTCATACTCGGCAGCGATCATCCCGCCATCTGTATAAATACTAGTAATGACGAGATCCTCCGCCGAATGATGGGCAATAGACAACAGGTAAGGAACAGCAGCCAGCGTAGCTGTATAAATCGTATTTTGATGCAGCAATAATTCATACAATTCATCGGCTTGCTCTTGATTGTATTCCTGGATCAGCGAAGCCAGCTGCTGTGGTACCTCTGCGGCTGATCCATAAGCTGTAGAAAGTTCGGCCCATAGAGGGCTGTCCAGTGCAAGCATTATTCGTCCTCCTCCTGACCCTGCTGAAGAGGCAGTGGCAGCTGGATATCCAACCGTGAAATGGCTTCCTGCTTCTCCCGATTACTTACGTGAGTATAAATAATGGTCGTCTGAATAGAAGAGTGACCGAGCAGCTCCTGAACTGTACGAAGATCGGTTCCCTGTCGCAGCAGCATAGTCGCAAAGGAATGACGGAGTTTATGACTCGAATATGGCAGACGCTGCCCCGGCTCCACATCTTCCTGAAACTTGTCAAACGTATCGGCAGCGATCTGCTGGATATTGCGGATCGACAGACGGGTACCCTTTTGCGAGATAAACAGCGCATTCTCTCCGTCTCGCCATGGAGTCAGTCTTTCTCGAATCGCCAGACCCAGAAATTCGGCGACCGCAGACGGAACTGGCAGTGTACGCCATTTTCTTCCTTTACCAAATACCTGTAGTGTACCGCGTTCCTCATTATAATCCTGTACATTCAGCAGATGCACCTCACCAACACGCAGTCCCATATAGGCCATAAGCAAAAAGACAGTCAGATTCCGTGTCCGGTATTTACCTTCTACCGACTGCAAAAAAGCGGTCAGTCTGGACTCATCTAGATAGACAGGTTCCTTGTTCTGTTCAGTTTTGGCCTTTTTGATACCTGCTGCCGGGTTGGCAACTGCCATTTCCAGTTCCATCAACGCTTTGAAAAAGCAGCTGACCGCTGCATGTTTGCGATTACGTGTTGAATCGCTAACTCCGCGGGAACGTGCTCCACTCAAGTAGGACAATACATGTCGTTTTTTGATCTCGTCCAGGGGTTTGTCACGTACTGAATGGGATTCGAGAAATTCATGTACATCTCCAAGATAGGCTTTACGGGTATATCCGGTATATCCCGCATCCTTCATCCAATCGAGAAAAGCTTCCAGCTCTTCAGCATAGGGACTTCCTGCATCTTCATCCCATGATTCTTCATATTCATCCTGGTTATCCGATAGGGTAGTTCCGCGTTTATTCATGATATTTATATTCCTTTCCTGTACAGTTCGCTCCATGGTTTTTCTTCATTATACAGGAGTCTTTGGCAACTACCTATATTCAGGACAGGCGTTTATTCTTTTCTTCTCTATTTTGTATGGATAGAAATGAAGTCCATCTGCTGTTTCACTTGTTTCTTATATGTTTACGTTGACTATAGAAGCAATTGCACAATTAAATTTTGTTGGAGTAATTGTATAGGCAATAACAAGGCACCGATTTGCTGTATTATGCTGTATGAGTCTTTGCAGCAATATGCATCGGAAGCTTTGACCACAAAGCCTACCAAGCCATTTAATCGTATATCTATCAGCTACTTTATTCTTGAGGAGGCCTTTTACATGACTACCGACAAAAAAGTACATTTGGAACCTGCAGCACAGAAATTTGCCGATGATAACTCAAAACCCCCTTTCCTATTCGATCTGGGGCCTGAAAAAGGACGCGAGACTGTTAATGAAGTCCAGTCCGGCGATATTGCCAAACCAGAAGTAGATATTGAAGATCTGAAAATTCCTGGTGGTCCGAGTGGCGAAGTAGCTATTCGTATCGTACGTCCTCCTGGTGCTCCTGCCGAGCTGCCTGTATTACTGTATATTCATGGTGCAGGTTGGGTATTTGGTAACTCGCATACCCATGATCGTCTGATTCGCGAATTGGCAGTAGGTGCTGAAGTGGCTGTCGTCTTCCCGGAATACAGCCTGTCCCCGGAAGCCAAATATCCAACAGCTATTGAAGAAATCTACGCGGTACTGCAGTGGATTGCTGAACAAGGCAGTACACAGGGATTTGATACTTCCAAGCTATACGTCGGTGGAGACAGCGTCGGAGGTAATATGACTGCTGCGATTACACTGATGGCCAAAGAGCGCAGCGGTCCTGCGATCCAAAAACAGCTGTTGTTCTATCCAGTAACTGATGCGAGCTTTGATACCGAATCCTATCATCAGTTTGCTGAAGGATATTTCCTTGCTCGCGAAGGTATGCAGTGGTTCTGGGATCAATATACTACTGATCCAGCTGAACGTGCGCAGATTACTGCTTCTCCACTGCGCGCTACTACAGAGCAGCTGCAAGGTCTACCGGAAGCTCTGATCATTACCGGCGAAGCCGATGTACTGCGTGACGAAGGTGAGGCCTATGCCAACAAACTTCGCGAAGCGGGCGTTCCGGTAACGGCTGCACGCTTCCAGGGTATTATTCATGACTTTGTGATGCTGAATGTGCTGGCAGAGACACAAGCCAAAAAAGGCGCCATGAAACTGGCGAATGCGTTCCTGCGCGAAGGTCTGTAATTTACTATATACAAATAAAAAGACAGCTGCCTATATGGCCAGCTGTCTTTTTATTTGCATCGTTCATTTTATAACGTTGTTAACTCCTATTTTCTTTATACGAATAACGAATTATCAGTGACATTCTATAACCTATTATAATCATCACAAAATTGATCCCTACCATGACAGTACTTCTGCTATAGCCTTGGACTATAACAGTATAGCTGGAGACTGTGTCCAGACTTCATTGGCGGTGTCGATGACCAGCCTAATCTTGTTCCACTGCTCTTCCTCGGTTAGCATATTTCCTTCTTCTGTTGAAGCAAACCCGCATTGCGTACTCAGACAAAGCTGATCCAGCGGTACATATTGTGACGCTTCAGCGATGCGTTCCTTGAGCATTTCCTTGCTCTCCAGTCCCCCATGCTTGGTTGTAACCAATCCCAGTACAACAAACTGGTTTTTGATATAACGCAGCGGCTGAAAGTCACCAGCGCGTTCATTATCGTATTCCAGGAAAAAGGCATCGACCTGTGTTTTGCCAAACAACTCTTCGGCTACCGGCTCATAACCTCCTGCTGCAAACCAGGTGGAACGAAAATTGCCGCGACATACATGCAGCGCAATCGTCATATCTTCCGGACAGTGTTCAATACTCTCATTAATCAAACGTACATAGTCGCTGGCCAGCTGGTCAGGATCTTGCCCCCGGTTACGAAGCAGCATCCGGTGCCTGCTGCTGCATAATGTTCCCCAAGTTGTATCATCCAGCTGCAAATAACGACAGCCCGCATCATAGAATGCCTGAATAGCCGTCTGATAGACATGGATAATATCCTGATACAATTCTTCCTGATCACTGTATACGTCATTGCCATTGTAATTCTCCACAAAATGAAACAGTGCCGGCGAAGGGATAGTCATCTTGGCCATGCGATCACCAGCGAGCTGCTGCAAATAGCGGAAATGCTCTATCATCGGATGATCACCAAAAGAGATTTTATCAACAATACGGAAACTCTCGGCACGGTTACGATTATCAATCCCCGCTGTAGGCAGACCGATCTTCTGGGTGCCCTGAATCCCCAGGAAAAAGTCCAAATGCCACCATGTACGGCGGAATTCCCCATCGCTTATGGTCTGCAGTCCCATGTTCTTTTGCTGCTGTACCAGCTTGATAATCTCTTCATTTTCTATCATCTTCAGCTGTTCTGCATTGATCTCCCCGCTCTCATACTGGAACCGCGCATCCCGGATGGATTCCGGTCGCAGGTAGCTGCCTACAATATCACAGCGAAAAGGAGCGGTATTTCGTTTGGTTCCTGTTAATGGACTCTGCATAGGCTCCTCCTGTACTTATAATAGAAATTGATTCATATTCAGATAGCTGTTGGATACCAGATCGTTCAGTATCTCAATATATTGAGACGCGACTTCACTCGGTTTGCGATCTTTGTGTGCGATCCAGCCCACTGTAAAGTCCTCGCTGGTCTGCAGAGGAACAGATATGAGCTGTTCGTAGTTGAACTGGGACACCAGAATGCCAGTGCCGACTGTATAGCCATTTGTGCCGGATAACAGGTTGGCGAGTGTCGCCCGATCATGCACCTTGATACTTTTGGCAATAGAAGAGAAGGTAATCATCTCTTCTGAAAAATGCAGGGAATTATTCGCTCCCTGATCAAATGTAATATAAGGATACGTACTGAGATCCTGCGTCGTCACCATTTCTTTTTGAGCGAGTGGATGACCGGCACGGATAAAAATATGCGGGCTTGTGTTAAACAGCGGCGTAAACATCAGATTTCCATCGCTGAATAGTTTGTTCATAACCTTGAAGTTACGTTCATTAATATAGAGAATGCCAATATCGCTGCGCAGTGTCTTTACATCTTCGATAATGTTATAGGTCTGCGTCTCCCGTAGATGCAGATTGTATTCGTTGATATCGGTCTGTTCCATCAACTTTACAAAAGCATCGGATACAAAAGCATAATGCTGTGTGGATACGGAGAAATGAATCAGATTCCGCTTGCTGCCATGATAACGATTCTCGATCAATTCGGCCTGTTCGATAATCTGACGGGCATACCCAAGAAACTCCATTCCTTCTACCGAAATACTGATCCCCCGGTTGGTACGGTCAAAAATGGAAATACCAAGTTCGCTCTCCAGTTCCTTGATGGCATTTGAAAGGCTCGGCTGCGAAATAAAAAGCCGCTTTGCCGCCTCGTTCATGGAACCGCAGTTCGCAATTTCAATGGCATACCGCAGCTGCTGTAGTGTCAAAACCTTCCCCCCTGTGGACAATCCGTCTAGTGGTATCACGTTCATTCTCTTCTATTACAGTGTACAGATTTTTGACTAATCGAAGTTATCGTAGCACAGATGATCGGCTCAATCCAAGTGATTCCCTCTGGCATAGTTATTTCCTATAACAGAGTACAGCTGGGAATCACCGTCACTATACAAACAGCATCACTAACCGTTAACGAATACCGGCCAGTGATGCCTGGGTGATGCATTATTTCATGGAAATTCTGGAGATGGTAAAGCTGCCATCACCTGAGAAATCCTGATACGGACTCGGGATGATTCGGTCAATCTGCTGAATTTCTTCTTGGGAAAATTGGATGTCCAGGGCTCCCAGATTATCGATTAACTGCCGTTCATTACGAATACCCACAATCGGAATCACTTCTGGACGCTGCAGCAGCCAGGCCAGAGAGAACTGACTGAGAGTGACTCCTTTGGCATCAGCGAGAGCGGCCAATTGTTCCACTGCATTCAGTTTGTGCTGATTATGCGGTGTATCCAGGTCCATCTCTTCTCCCCGCGATCCTGCCGGAAGCGGCTGACCTTTGCGATATTTGCCGGAGAGCCAGCCGCCAGCCAGTGGAGAATAGGCAAGCACGGACAATCCATGACGCTTGGCAGCCGGGAGTATCTCCTGCTCACTGTAACGATTGAACAAGCTATAGGATAACTGATTGGTTACAAAATGCTCCAAATTCATCTTTTCACTCGTCCATAGTGATTCCATCATGCGCCATGCTTCAAAGTTGGAACAGCCGATATACCGCACTTTCCCCTGGCTCACCAGCGTATCCAGCGCTCGCAGGGTCTCATCGATCGGCGTATGCGGGTCAGGACGATGAATCTGGTAGAGATCGATATAATCCGTTCCCAGCCGCTTGAGACTGGCCTCCACTTGTCTCATGATCCGGTAACGGCTTGCGCCTTCACCATTGGGGCCTTCCGCGGTGCGGACTTTGAATTTGGTAGCTACAATAAATTTGTCTCGTCGACCTTTGAGCGACTTGCCGATAATTTCTTCACTTGTTCCTTTGCCATATGTATCTGCCGTATCAAGAAAATTAATACCTGAATCCAGAATCCGGTCCAGTAAGGAGAGTGAACTCTGCTCATCCATATCCCAATCTCCATACGTCATTGTGCCAAGACAGAGACGCGATACCTGCAGACCACTGCGCCCCATGTACCCATAATCCATCATACTTCCCCCTTTATTAATATTGTGCATGCCGAAGATCCGCAAGTGAATAACTGACTCCAACGAAAACGCCTTCACTTCCTTTTTATTATAATCAAATCCAGAAGTAATCCCAACTTTACCAATTTGTCCCGAAGTCCAGTTCCTTTCAAGGCTATGGAATCAATATAAATAGATTTGAGGATTTTTGAGCTTACTTGTTAGTATTACAGGTTTTCTGTATAGCTATAAAATAAATATTTACTACTAATCATGATTTTGTTATCGATAGTACAAAAAGCAGCTCTTCCCGTAGGAATAGAGCTGCTTTTTGCTGTAATCCTATATTATTTTCAGGAAGACTTGCTGACTGGGTCTGTACTCATCCATGCTTCCAGATCGTTTACTTTCATCGGTCGACCGTAATAGTATCCCTGGATATGATAGCAACCAAGCTGCTGCAACAGGTCTACATGCTGGCGCGATTCCACCCCTTCGGCCAGTACATTCATCTTAAGCTGCTCGGCAAGTTCGATTACGGAACGGACCACGGCTACATTACGTGGATTCACATCAATATCAAAGATCAGTGAGCGGTCAATTTTGATAAACTGGAACGGAAAGCTGGTTACTGTCTTCATTGATGAATATCCCGTGCCAAAATCATCAACAGCCAGCGTCACTCCCATGCCGACGATCTCTTCACAGATTTGCATAATCTGTTCTTCTTCGCGAATAGCGGCACTCTCTGTAAATTCAAGACAGAGCAGATGGGCAGGCAATCCAGTCTGCATCAGTACTTTTTCTACTTTACGGGCAAAATAAGGATCACTCAGCTGACTTGCCGATACATTCACAGACATCTGCATTTCCGGATACCCTGCTTCGAGCCAGCGTACTGCCTGTTCAGCCGCTTCCTGCATTACCCATTCCCCAATCGGCCGAATTGTTCCATTCTGCTCGGCAATCGGTACAAAATCCTGAGGGGATACAAAGCCTAACTCGGCTGATTGCCAGCGCAGTAGCGCCTCTACACCAAATACTCTGCCTGTACGACTATCAACCTGAGGCTGATAGACGAGCGAGAATTCATTGCGCAGCAGCGCTGTCTCCAGTCCCTGCTGCATAAGCAGATCACGTTCTGCCTCACTTTTCAATTGACCGGTAAATAGATGATATTGATTCCGTCCCAATCGTTTGGCTGCATACATAGCAATATCCGCATTACGCAGCAATGTCTCCGGATCTTCTCCGTCTCTTAGAGCAATACAGACACCAATACTGCAGGACACATGATAATACTTTTCACCAAGTACAACTTGTTTGGCAAAAGCATGCAGGATGGTATTCGCCATTTCGACTGCTGTCTCTTCTCCCTGCCAGCTCTCCAGCACGGCCAGCAGTGCGAATTCGTCGCCGCCAGTGCGTGCCACAATGCTGCCTGGAGGCGTATGCTGACGAATCAGATCCGCTACATTACAGAGCAGAATATCGCCTGCAGAATGGCCCATGGTATCATTAATCCATTTAAAATGATCCAGGTCCATCTGCATTACTACAATTCGCGTACCGTTAGAGTGTGCATTGTGAACGGCTTCCTCCAACTTCATATTGAACTGATAGCGGTTCGCAAGACCTGTCAACGAATCGGTAAATGCCAGTTCCAGCAACTGTTGCTCGTTGCGCTGCTGTTCGGTAATGTCACGCACCAGCAGATAGGAATGCAGCTCGCCCTCAATCTCCATAAAGTCACTATTTATCTCTACCATATAACGCAGACCTGAACGACTTATAATCTCCATCTGCATCTGCTGAGGAAAAGCACGTTCCTGAAACGCCTGATTGATAACATTCAGATACCCACTTTTATCCGGATCCGGTAAAATGGACAGAATATCAATATCGCCTTCGCTTTCGGATATACCTGTTATTGCACGGAAAGCAGGGTTGGATTCGGTTACAATACCACGTGAATTCATCAGGGCAACTCCACTGCTGGAAAGGGTGAACAGTAATTTGTAACGCTGCTCCGCTGTGGCAAGAAAATTATGCTTGCGCATCGCCAGACGCAAAGTGTATGCCAAAATAATTGCTGCATACGTTGGCAGACTATCTACAGGAAGGATAGGAATCTCCGGAAAAATCTGACTGAGAGCAAAAAACATAACCAGCCAGATCGATGCTACTACACTTCCACGTATAATTGTAAGCATCATCTGCTGTTCGCGTTCATAAGCACGGCTACTTTTGAGTTTGCGGTAACCAATAAACATAATCATAAGCAAAAAGGAAAGTGAATAAAACGTAATAATGATAAACATCCAGTCAAAAGTTTTATTATGCATCTCCATCCGCCAATGTTCACCCATAGCCATGTATAGCTTGAAAGTATCCGGCCAGCCATGAAGCAGTATAATTCCGACCAGCGGAACACCTGCAAAAGGATGAAGCAGCCAGAATGGCAATTGAATCTGGCTAAGAATAGCAAAGAAATAGGTGAGGATGGTAATCGCAATAAATGTCAGATCATAAGTCATGCGAGGATTGATCCAGCTTGCAAACCCGTAATCAAGCGACTGGGTGAGAAAATCGGATAAAAATATAAAAGAAAGCGCACCAATCAGGATCGTAGTCAGCCGATGAAGAGAGCTGTCTGGATGCCGCATCAGGATTTCAATAGAAAGTGCACCCAACAGCACAAATGGTATGAATGATATGACTAGGCTAACTAAAAAGCTATACATGACTTTTGACCCCCAGATACACTTAAATACACTTACTATTAATATCGCACGAATTAAAGATAATTTAAATAGCTAACTGCCTTAATTTCAAAAAATATATTTGTATGAAACACATTGACAAATGTCTTTGGAACTATTTTACTCCTTTTTACGGTGCGTCTTATGATTTATTTTATGCCTATTTGCGTAGAGCGCCGATTGCTTTTTATCTATAATGAATTTTTCATATGTTGATTTTTTCTTTCTTAATTGTTTATTTTTTTGAAACTTAAATCTCATTTTTTTGCTTTCATTCTTTTTCTGTCTATATAAATTATTGGGTAATTATACCCACAAAAACACGTAGTGATTTAAATTACAGAAGTAACAGACAAACAAAAAAGCAGCCCAAATGGGCTGCCTGTATACGTTGATGCTCAATCATTGTCTGGTTACTATTGAATCCACTGTGCTCTGTTTTTAGTGCTGGCTATCACACGTAGTCAATCCATAGATGACATTTACAATCCATGTGTGACACTCAACTGTTGTTTTTTTTCTCTTGTTCACGCAGTTCGATACGACGGATTTTGCCGGAACTGGTTTTGGGCAGGTCGGTAATAAATTCAACCTTACGAGGGTATTTGTAAGGAGCTGTCCACTCTTTAACATGATTTTGCAGCTCTCTTGCAAGTTCCGGTGTTCCCTCTACTCCATCTTTGAGTACGATAAATGCTTTTACAATATGTCCACGAATCTCGTCGGGACTTGCTACAGCAGCACATTCTTTGACAGCAGGATGCTTCATAAGGGCTTCTTCTACTTCAAAAGGACCGATCGTATAGCCGGAACTGATAATGATATCATCTCCGCGTCCTTCAAACCAGAAATATCCGTCTTCATCTTTACGAGCACGGTCACCGGTAATAAAGTAATCTCCATTGATATTTTCGGCTTTGCGTTCCGGATTCAAGTAATACGTTTGGAACAAAGCAGGCATATCGGTACGGACAGCGATGTTGCCTACTTCTCCTGCAGGTACAGGCTTACCATCTTCATCGATAATCTCGACGAGTCCAGGGGACATGGATTGACCCATCGCACCCAGGCGAATCTCTGTATCGGTCAGGTTACCAATCAGCAGTGTGCTCTCGGTCTGGCCATATCCATCACGAATTGTTAATCCGAATTCACGGTTAAAGGTATGAATGACTTCCTGGTTGAGCGGCTCCCCGGCAGATACAGCGCTGCGCAGGTTGGATAAATTATAGGTACCGAGGTCTTCCAGTTTGGCCATCAGCCGGTACTCGGTTGGCGTGCAGCACAATACCTGTACGCCGTACTGTTGAATCAGCTCCAGATATTTATGCGGCTGAAAAGCTCCATTATAGACAAACCCGGTTGCTCCGCGTCCCAGTACCGACAGGAACGGGCTCCAGATCCATTTTTGCCAGCCCGGTGCAGCTGTTGCCCAGACCATATCATCTTCATGGATATCCAGCCATGGACCTGTAATGCGCAGATGAGCATACGCCCAGCCGTGACTGTGTACAACACCTTTGGGATTGCCGGTCGTTCCGGACGTGTAAGCCAGAATCGCCATATCATCACGCTTGGTAGCTACCGCTTCGAACTGATCGTCTTCATTCTGCATCAAGTTGGTTAGATCCAACCAGCCTTCGGCAAGCTCGGATTGATCGGCAGCAACTGAGATGCGGAATGACCATGCAGGCAGTTCCTCATCGATTTTGTCTACTTCTCCGGTTACACTGGACCAGGCAATAACTGCACGTGCTTCCGAATGACGCAGTCGATAGGCCAGATCTTTGGCACGCAGCATTTCCGAAGACGGGATAATAACCAGTCCACTTTTGAGACAGGCCAGATATATAATATAGGCAGTAATCTGTCTTGGTACCATGACCAGTACACGATCGCCCTGTTCGAGTCCGAGCTTAAGCAGACCATTTGCCAGGCGGTTCGCCTGCTTCAACAATTCTCCATACGTAATTTCCTGTGTATCTCCCTTATCATTCAGCCATTTTAGCGCTGTTTTGGCAGGATTATGTTTCTCCATCTCGGAGGTTAGATTGTATTGCTCGGGTGCAGTCCATTCCTGATATTTCATAATCAATTTCCCCTTTATACTACAAAATGAATACTAATGATTCATTTCAGTATAGCACGTCTTAAGACCAGGTTCTAATACTAATTGCAGGTTGCGCTTACATGAAAATGGCAAATGCAGAATATCTCATCCTTATTATTCCTCATTTTTCCAGATAATTAGCCAAAAAAATCAGCCTGCTTCTTAACAGGCTGATCTTTAATGGCACTATCATATCTTATTCCTATTATAGGTATTACTAATCTATTCGCTTGCTATACGGTGCTACTACTCTATGTCAGTAATTATGATCTTTTATAGTATGCTGCTGTATGATCGTGTATCGATCATTTTGGCTTATATATATCTGTATTATTTTGTTACTTGTATACTCTTCTATATATCCAGAATACCCGGACGGGGAGTTACGCCAAATGCTTGTGCAAGATCAGCAAGTTCCTGACTGGTAATACGCTGCAGAATCGGCAAATGAGCAATTTTCATATAAATCTGGGCGGCCTTCTCGATCGTCTCAATCAGACCAAATGCTTCATCAATCGTCGCTCCGGTACCAAAAATCCCATGTTGTGGCCATAAGACGGCGCGGTGTTCTTGCATTTTGATTGCTGTCGCACGTCCGATCTCGCTGGAGCCGGGTACCATCCATGGAATCACCCCGATACCGTCGGGAAATACAACGATACATTCGGTGCACATTTCCCATAGTGTTCTGGTAAATGCATTCTCGTCCAGCGTATGCACAAAAGTCATTGCCAGCGTATGGGTCGCATGATTATGCATCACCACACGATGCTGCGAATCGACTTTGAGACGCTCAATATGACTCATAAAATGAGCAGGAAGTTCACTGGTTGGTACAGCTCCATTTTTCAGTCCCCAGAGCAGCTCGAGCTGTTCCCCATCTCTTGATACACGCAGCACACCCAGATTGCCTTCAGGATCATCGATGATATTTTTGAAATACTTGCCCGAGCCGGTAACGATAAAATACCGCCCTGCCAGTTCGTGTACCGGAAAAGCAGGCTGAAAGCGCCGAATGACGTGGTTAATATCCATATACTGGGCAACTTCTTCCTCATCCAAAATACAACTGACATTCCCGCCATTACGCTCATCCCAGCCAAAACGCCACATACTGCGAGTAATCTGTGCCATCTCGCGCACAAATGGAATCTGTTCCGGTTGAAACATAATTGGCTGGTGATCAGGCATCATCGTATGCATGATATTCTCTCCCTTGGTTATCTGAATAGGTGCTATACCCACATTTTAATCTTCTAATTTCTGTAAGTCAATAAAAAACAGAAATAAACAAAAATAAATAAACATTAAAATTTTTAATAATGTTTGTTTTCTTCTGATTTAGCTGTATTGATACGATACTTATTCTTTTTATGATTAATATACTTGGCATACTAATCAAGCTAGATACGCTAGATACGCTAGATACGCTAGATACGCTAGATACGCTAGATACGCTAGATACGCTTAAGTATATTTGAAAGTACAGCAAGAAATTTTTATTTTTATTCTGCCGTTACTATTTATTTTCTATCTCTTTATCTGTAGCTGTATATGCATCAGAGTTCGCATTTTATAGAAGAGTAGGTGTATTTCTACGCAATTCTGCTAGATCTCTTTTTTTGTAACCCCTTACATATTAGAATATATTGGAAATTAATATATAGAAAAGGTGGTTGAATTGATGAAGAAAAAGTGGTTTTCTCTCCTCCTCTCTACCGTATGTGCTGCCGGATTGGTAACTCCATGGAATACTCATCTGCCGACAGCAGAAGCTTCTTCCTCCAGCAATTGGGTGCCGATCTGGTCAGATGATTTTAATGGACCTAACGGAAGCGGTGTAGATACGTCCAAATGGAATCTGGAGACTGGCAACAATAATGGCTGGGGCAACAATGAACTGGAGTACTACACGAACCGTACCAATAATTCCTATATGGAAAATGGAAATCTGGTTATCCAGGCGCTAAAAGAGAATTACCAGGGATCTCAATATACTTCAGCACGTCTGACAACCGCCAACAAATTTAATGTCAAATACGGTAAAATCGATATCCGTGCCAAAGTTCCTTATGGCAAAGGAATATGGCCTGCCGCCTGGATGCTGGGCAGCGATATTGGCAGCAATCCCTGGCCGGCAAGTGGCGAGATCGACGTTATGGAGTACATTGGTCCGCCTGCACCCAATACAGTCTACGGAACGATTCATGGTCCAGGTTACTCGGGCGACAAGGGATTATCTGCCGGTTATACCATTGGGGAACCGTTCAGCAATGCCTTTCATAACTATACAGTGGAGTGGGAACCTGGCGTTATTCGCTGGTATGTAGATGGCAAACTGTATCACACCCGTACCCCTGCCGATGTAGGTGATAACACGTGGGCTTATGACAAGCCATTCTTCCTGCTGCTCAATCTGGCGGTAGGCGGCAACTGGCCGGGTTATCCGGATGCAAGTACTGCTTTCCCGCAAAAATTGCTGGTTGATTATGTCCATGTGTTCCAGCGTGAAGGCGGCTATAACATTGTAGCGCTCAAAGCAGGTGCCAATGGTAAATACGTTACAGCGGAAGATTATGGTAGAGGCGCCCTTATCGCTCGTTCGGATAATGTGAGTACGTGGGAACGCTTCGAACTGGTGGATCTGGGCAGTAATCGCGTCGCCCTGCGCTCCATGATCAACGGCAAATATGTATCTGCAGACAATAATGGAACCAGTCCGTTAATTGCTAATAAAACGTCTATCGGTACCTGGGAGACATTTGAACTTGGTACGACAGCAGATGGCAAACGAACACTGAAATCCCTGGCCAATAACAATTATGTAACAGCTGATAATACCGGCAGCAGCCCGCTTATTGCCAATCGTGCCAGTGTTGGCGGCGCATGGGAAGCTTTTGAAGTAGTGAAGCAATAAAATGAAAAGGGAGATTAACCGCCTGCAGTGGTTAATCTCCCTTTTATGACTTTTCAATTGTTGTAAAGGTACTTTGAATATCATCGCTAAATTGCTTAGAACTTGGAACGACATCCCATTGCTTCTTTGGCGAGCAGGAGTACCTGTTCTGCCAGCTTGGCTGAATCACTCTCATGATCGTCCTCGAAAATAAAAGGACCCAGCACGTATTCGTTAATATACAATGGCGAACCAGTCTGGTCTCCTTCTACAAAGGCATCCTGATACAAAATACGATGATAGCAGGCATAATCCTCCATGCCATAAAATTCGGCATGATCTGCTTCGGGGTCCATTTGCAGAACAAAGTGATGTTCATCTTCTACTGTCAGATTGCGCACCGGACGTGAAGCAACATACACAGCAGCTGTCCAGAACATTCCCTGGCATTTCTGGCATTCGCCACAGGAATAGGATGTATCATACCAGTCGCTGCCTAGAATACTGCTGCGTATTCCGGTAATCGTATCGCTATCCATATATACATAACGATCTTCAAGCTCCGGCAATCCGGGATAAATATGCACCTGCTGTTTGTTGCCAGCTTTGGGGTCTGGTTCGACCCGAATCAGTACTTCCCGGCAATGCGGGCAATGGTGTTCAATAGCAGCCATTTTAGCTTCCTGTATGGGCTGCTGAAGTACTTTTAGAAATGTTCCCGATGTGTTCATTTTCATTCTCCAATCAATTGTAGATCATACTCCAAGCTATTCTATCAAATTGGGTATTAGGACATGAATCATTGCGCAACTGTGCGCTGACCCTTTAACAAGTATACTACAAATTAGGTTTTATGACCCAATTTGAATGAACATTTCCAATTCGGAATGTATATTATGATAAAAGTTATATATTCAGGTAGAAGGACCTTGCTTCAACACATCTTATCCTGAGGCATATATCCCGGTATATAATCAAAAAAGAGCCAGATCACCTGGCTCTTTTTCCAAATTGTCCCGCATTATTCTATTTAATATAACAAATCATAAGAGACACCTTGATCTACTATTCTCAGATGACACCATTTTGCCTTGATCTCCATCAAATCGTTTACTTCTGTTCTCCGCGCTGCAAAAAGCGGAAACATCCAGCAAACATAATCAAAATCCAGATCGCGAACACAAAGAAAATCATACTGAATACGCTTGGCTGGCTGCTCAATAGTACGCTTGGAGACCAAGCGGTATGCGACTGATCCAGGATCAGTCCCAGCACCGTCGTACCAATCGCTCCCGAAATAAAGCTAAGCATCATATACATCCCCATACCTACGCCGACCTGCGGTCCTGTCAGTGTACGGGATACCGTATTGGCGAGTCCAACCTGAGCAAATGTAAGTCCGGTATTCCCGATCACGAGCAGCAGCATAATGATCAGATACGATCCGCCAGTGAATAGCGAGATCAGCACATACGTAAGTATCTGCAGACTGAATGCTATAGCAAGCAGGAACGAATTGCCTTTGCTGTCAGCAATACGACCGCCGATAATGCCGAAGATCGCAGCAATTAACGCACCCGGGAACATCACCAATCCGGTAGTAAACGAAGTTAGTCCATTTACACTGCTCAGCAGCTGCGGAATCAGATATGGTACACACAGATTAAAGATCAATACCAGACAAGCAATAATCATCGTTATCGTATATGCACTATTACGGAAAATAGCCGGGTCCAGAAACGGCTGTTTGGCTTTGCGAATATAGAGTATAAAGATAATCAATACAATAAGTGTCAGTACACTCAGCAGTAGACTGGTATTGGTAATTGCCAGCAGCAGCAGAGTTACTCCAGCAGCAAGCAAAATACCGCCCAGCAGATCGATACGTGACGGATGCGTCTGATCTTTGTCCAGGTATTTACGGAAAAATGGAATAGTAACCAGCGATAGCAGGCTGATCGCGAACAGATAACGCCAGTCCGCAAAGCTGGTGATCAATCCGGCAACAATCGGACCCATTGCCGTACCAAGTGCCATACCGGACGAGGTGATACCCAGGGCTCTGCCCCGCTTTTCTGCCGATACATAACGGATCGGAATGACCATAGAGGATGCCGGAATAACCGATGCACCTGCCGATTGTAGAATACGTCCGGCAATAACCATCCAGAAGCTGGATGAGATAAAACCAAGCACTGATCCGATTGCAAACAGACACAGTCCGAAGGTAAGCAGATTTTTCAATTTATAACGATCAGCCAGCTTCCCGTAAGTAACCGAACCAATCGCATAGATAATAATATAAGAAGTGACGACCCAGCTAACCTGTGAGCTGGATAAATGAAAGTCTGCACGAAGCGCAGGCAATGCTACGTTGAACATTGTCGAGTTCATCACAGACAATACCATGGCAAATGCCAGTACAAAAATAATTTTCATGTTAAATGCACCAATGAATCGTATGACAGGATATAGAGCCAGCCCTATATCCTGTATATATCATCTTATCCTTTATTTCATTATTTCTTCTGGTGAGAGTTAGGTGGTCCTACAACGTTCAGATCCAGCGTGTCGATATTTTCCATCAGACGATCAATACGTGCCGGTCCCGGATTATTAGGGAACATGTAATGTTCATACTCATCACCAAGCAGACGGAAGAACGGTTCGAACAACCCACTTACGAGCAGTCCCACTACTTTGGTAAAGTGATCATCCAGACGATAGGAGTGCACTGTACCAGCTGGCACATGCAGGAAGTCACCCGGGAACAACTGGATTTCTTCGTCATTGGCCCACATGGTCATACGGCCCTGTGTACAGAAGAATGTCTCTGTATGGTGATCATGGTAGTGAGATACGATTTCATCCCCTTTTGGACCGTCACTCGCTACAATAATATAACCGCCATCTGTCGTTTTCTGGGTTGCAAGCAGACGATGCACCTGATCGCCGGTCAACAAGCGGATTCCTTCGCCGCTTTCCAGTACATAATTGCTTACTTCATCCGGTACGACTGTATTGCTTACCAGTTCATACGCAGGGAATTCTGTGCTGCCAGCGGAGAATACGATATCTGCATTCTGCTCTGCCTGACGGCGATGTTCTTCGGAATAGGCATGATCGGTAAATGGTGGATACTCGATATGCTCATAGGATTGACCCAGTGCCGGATAGACTTTGGTGATATCGCCGGAAATGGAATAAGAGATAAAGCTGTTACGATGTCCAAGCAGCTGATAGGCATGTTCTGTACCCGGTGTGATGTGGGCATAGTCCCCCGGCAGCAGCAGATGGCTCTGTCCATCGATTACGAATTGTACACGTCCTTCCATCACATAAATGGATTCGTAGGTATTTGGATGCGTATGCATCGGGAAGCTCTCACCTTTAGGCCCGCCGATAACTGCTGCGGAGAAAATATCTCCTGTGCTTTCTGCATTGGCGATAATAGTAGCGACCTGATTACCGAACAGATAACGTTCGCCGTCACCTCTGCGCAGCAGATAAGGCATTTTTTCCTGTGGTAAATGAGTAATTAATTGGGTTGTTGTCATTATGTTCCTCCTATAGATATACTATAAATTTGAATGTTTTTGTGTATAAAGGTACTCTGGTTCAGCTACATATATCGTTGATTGCAGCAGTGATGCCCAAAACCTTACTTATTTATTGTAGCCAACATTATAAATTTGAAATATAGTTAAAGACGACAGAACTATGGGCAATTACGACAGAAGCAGGAGAGTTAATCATGACTACAACCGAACTCAAAATAGTTGAACATCCTTTTGAAAATAATAATCCGCTTTCTTTTCTAACTATAGATGTGGTGCAATCCTATCAGCAGCATGCTCATCCTTTTTATGAAATTATCTATGTATCGGAAGGCAAAGGATTGCTTTTTATTGACAAAGAATCCTTCGAAGTGTCGGAGAGCGATCTGTTCTTTATTCCAATTGGCATACACCATATGTTTCACCTTCAGGACCATAAACAGCCTGCACCGCTGCAGATTATGAACTGTATGTTTTTGCCGGAAGTGCTGATGACGAGCGGTAATCAGGATAATCTGGCCTGGGATGAAGAGTTTCAGGAAATCGCCGGATTTTTTCGCAAGTCTGAGCGATGGCTTGGATATCGGGAGCAGAATAATGAATTTGCCCGGATTATGTATTCTATGCATCTTAACCAATTGAATGCGACTCCTGGCTATCGGTACAAATTATACCTCTCTCTGCTGGAACTGCTGCACACCATGCACATGCATAATCAGTTTAGCTATCCGACTACACCCATGACGATCGAAGATCCGGTAGCTTTTGCCATCAATTATGTACAAACGCATTATCGTGATCCGCTCAAACTTGATGAACTATGCCAGTGGATATCTATCAGTCCCCGCCATCTGCAGCGCAAACTCAAGCAGACTACCAGCCAGACCTTTATCCAGCTGTTACAAAATGTACGCGTTATGCACAGCTGCGAGCTGCTGATCGAGACAGACTGGAGTGTACAGATGATTGCTGCAGAAGTGGGTGTGCATGATATGAAGTATTTTTACCGGATTTTTAAAGCACGATGCGGGCTCACACCTTCCCAATTTCGCAAGCAGCATACCGGCGGTACGTCGCTGCCTACTGATCATTAAGCATAGCGTTATAACATGCAATACCGATAAGCACCATCCAATAAATAATGTCAGATAAATAACACGAAATAAACAGGCATAACCAGATAGCATTTGCTATATAACAAATGTTATACAACACTTGCTATACAAATCCGGAATACAACAAAAAGCCGAAGGGATAGTATCCCCTCCGGCTTTTTGTTAATTTAGTTATCATTACCCTGATCCTGCTCAGCACTCCAATACAAACCATATTCATATGATGGATAACAGATCAGTAAATGAATTTCCCGAATCATCTCTGTGTCTATCCAACTCCATATAAATAGAAATTCTGTACATGCGTATTTATTGGAATGATTCTATTTTGTTTCGCTACGTCTGCTTTTTCTATTATTTCTCTTTACGATTATTGCTCTGTGCGATCTTCACGTGCTGCTTCCAGAGCAAGTGGTGCTTCTGCTGTAGGTGCTGGCAGAGAATCTGTACTGGAGCTACGTTTGGAATAGGCACAGATCAGCGTCGTTAATCCGGCTAGCGCCAGTGTAGTAATAATCGGATGCTTGGTCGCTTCTACATACAGACTTCCTTTACGAATATGACCTTCCTGCGTACCACGCTCATGCAATCCGTATCCTGCATGATACAGTGCACTTGTCTCTGGTGGATTCGAAGGGCGATCTTTGGATTGCTGTCCACGGAACATGAACGCTTCGAACATCAGATCGGTCAGACGCGGCACAAAGTTACCGAATAGAGCGCCCAGTCTCGCTTGAGATCCGACAAACATATCCCGTTTCGGATGTTCGGCTGCATACAGAATCGCCTTTGCTACAGATTCCGGCGGATAGATCATCCCTCTGTGAGCAGGCTGCTTATCCAGATAGCTGTGGGCATGTTCATTATATGGCGTATCGATACGTCCCGGATGAACCAGTGTCACGGAGACCGGTGCTTTTTCCTTTTCCAGCTCCATCCGCAGATTCTCGGTCCACCCATGTACAGCAAATTTGGCAGAAGAATAAGTAGACTGTATGACTACACCACGATCACCAAAAATACTGCCGATATTAATCAGAGCGCCCGGTACACGGCGTTCCTTGAAATGTTTTACTGCTGCACGGGAGCCATATACGACGCCCCAGTACACTGTATCAAACATCCGCTTCATATCATCAATGTTAACTTCGGTCGCTTTACCAAAAATGGAGACGCCGGCGTTATTAACCCATGTATCAAATCGGCCGAAAGTCCGAATCGCAGTCTCGGCAATACGTTGTATGTCTTCTTCTTTACCTACATCTGCGGTCACCCAGGTCGCGGGATAACCTTTGCCGCGCAGTTCTGCCGCCAGCTGGATAATCGCTTCTTCATTACGTGCAGCCAGAACAACCTTGGCTCCTCGTGCTGCCGCCATTCTCGCTGTTACCAGACCTATTCCACTTGATGCACCCGTAATTACGATTACCTGATTTTTTAATTTTTTAAGTGATACTGCCATGATGGTGATCCCTCCTCGAAATAGTCTCAACAACAATTTACCCGCAGACCGCCGGGCCCAATCCCTGATTCGCTTATCTACTGTTCTGCATAGTTATAATAAGGAGCCTGACCACTCTCCATGGCAGGCTCCCGATGTGTGATTTCTAGGTGAAAATGCTGCTTAGAACAGTACGTGTGGTGCAGTATTGATTTTCCATTGTCTGTCTACCAGTGCAAACTTCACCATCACACGTTCTACTGGCTGTGCATTGTCCACATAAGGAACAGTCAGACGATAGACGCGGGAAGTATCGGTCATGCTGATCATTTTGGCTGTAGCACGGTCGAATTCCAGCAGGCTGCCGCCATCTGCTTGCAGTTGAGCCATTTTGCCGTTATTTTGAACAAAGTTTTTCTGGATAAATGTCTCGCTCGCCTGCTTGGTATAGGTCTCCATCAGATAAGCAAGCAGCTTGCTGCGTGTACCAATATCCTGCGATAGATAGCGGTAAGTCTGACCGCTTAGCGTAAATGTACCTGCTGCGGTACTGGATGCTCCGCCGGATGTGGTATAGGTGTATCTTTTCTGTGCTTCCACGATTAGAGGAATAACCGTCTCATGGTTTAATTTGCTAACACCGGTCCAGGCTGCGTATGTAGAGCCTGTAGCCGTAGTTGCACCGGCAGCTGATTGGATATTATTGTTGGATTTGCTGGATGCAGCCGCTTTGGATGAATCTTTTGTACCCGCTTTGGCTGCAGAAGATGCTTTGGAGCTGCTGTTTTTATCTGCTTTGGCACTGTTGGTCTGATCGTTTTTTGTAGATTTTGTTGAAGTTGTTGTACTTTTTGTGGAAGAATTGCTGGTTTTGGCACCAGATGGTACCGATGCTGTGGATGAAGTTGTGCTTTTACTTGATGACGCAGACGTGCTTGCTGCGTTTGATTTGGCTGCCGGTGCTGTCGTCGATGCCGCTGATGCTGGTGCTCCCGAATATAGAGAAGCAGATACGACGGCTGTCATTAGTAATGCAGTTGCTGTTGGTTTGGTCCAGTTCATGGTTGAATTCGATCCTTTCACTTTTCAAATCTGTAATAGGTGTATACTCTCTTGTTTATTATGACAGCTGTGCAGCCGATATTCCACTTTGGCAGCCTACAGCAAATCTTGTATTTGTTCAGCCGGCTTGTATGAATTTGGAATCCGGTATTAATTCATATCAATAAAGATCCAAAAAGTAAGAATAGGAAACAGCGCCTACCGAGGAGCACAACAGAAGTATATAAAACACAGCGTTCCATTTGCCCAATTGTTTTGTACTCCATCCCTTGATCCCGAATCGAAGCATAATAAGTGATAATAAAGCTATAATAGCGCTGATGACCCATACAATAACCAGTACAACAGCTCTAAACGATTCGCTGGAGGTAAACATGACCAATATTATGCATACGCCGATTAAAATAATCAAAATATTCAGCCAGTTGGAGATGATTCTTGCTTTTAATGAATAGCCTTCTGGTCTGTTTATCTTTTTTCGGAACAAAAATCGGAGTATTCCCCATATCATACCCACTGCCGCTATACTAAATACAAAAGGACGTACGATATATTCCATTATCATTTCTTTCGTATTTAGTTTCTCCAGCGTTTGCAGGGGGACATCCATATTAATAACTGCATATTGTTTACCTGTGCTATCCTGTTTAAAATAAATTTGCCGTCCGTTCTCCTTGCTGACATATAGATGATCTCCGGCATGAATATACATTCCACTTACTCTTGAATCAAAAGCCTGTACTTTAATATTTCCGTCTCCGGCATCCTTGATTGCTATTTTCAAAAACAGCCCTCTACTTTTCAATGGCCCTTCCAGCAGACGTTGTGCAAAAACGTAGGAACCACTCAGCGCTTCGGTATCTTCAGCTTGTAGACCAGTCGGAATATTGATTGGTGTTCCACCGTTCAATGGAACATTATAATAACCATAAATAACATCTTCTAGTCCTTCACGCAGTGCTCCATCATCCAGGGTATTGTAGGACACAAAATATCCTAATTGCTGCTTCGGAGATATGGAAAGCTGACTGGTGAATGTATCTGCATCTCCATTGTGCATAACAATATCCGGATTGCGATAGTCTTCGTAAAATCCATATCCGTAACCAGGCAGGGAAGAATGTACCGAAAAATGTTTTTCCCTCATTAATTTGGCAGTGGCGGTGTTTAGTATTCGGGTATTTTCATATATTCCATTTTGCAGATTGGCAAGCAGGAACTTGGCCATATCTCCTCCGGTAGATACAATGGCGCCAGCAGGGTAAACAAGAACGCTACCCGGATCCTGTGATGTAAAAGTGTCATTTTCATACGCATATCCCCGGGAAGCATATTGAACATTTTCAGGAGATAACGCATAGAATGAGTGACTCATCTGTAAAGGAGCAAAAATATGTTCAGTTAAGTAGTTATCAAAAGAATCACCAGTAACTTGTTCCACAAGATGACCGATCAGCGTGTATCCATAATTACTGTATTGAATAACTTCTCCCGGTGGTCTTTCCAGTGGAGGCAAATGTTCTTGTAGTGTATCGATAAGCGGTTTAGGATATTCTCTTAATCCTTCGCTGTATATCCCTTCGACACTTTCAGCCAGTCCGCTTGTTTGTGTAAGCAGATGCTCCAGAGTCAATGGTTCGGCATAAGGGTTTTGTACCTGCATGTCTTTATAATATGTATTAACATCCTCGTTTAAACTTATTTTCTTTTGTTCCACCTGCTGCATTGCCGCTACAGCGGTAAACAGTTTGCTTACCGAGCCGATGCGGAACAACGTTGAATCGGGGTCTACCTTTTTTTGTTGTGAAATATCAGCATAACCATAACCCTTATTCAGAACAACTTTTCCATCTTTGACTATAGTTACAACAGCACCTGCAATATGCTGCTCCTTCATCTTTTTTTCCATATACTTATTTACTGTCCCGGCCAGATCGGCTTTGAGAGCCGTATCTGCTGCCCCAATAGATTTGGCAGGCAGCAGATTGAAGATCAAGAGCCCCATGATAAAAAAGAGTATCGATTTTACACCTATCATTTTGAGTGTTTGCATTATAATTCCTCCCGTTTTTTCTACTGTATCCAGTCTAAAAGAAAGTCATTACCATAAATGAAAGAAATACTTACGACTTTCTTAAGAAAATCGAAACGGAATCTGAATTATAAATACAGTCGCCTGGTGACTGCTTGTTACTTTAATATCCCCACCATGCATTTTTGCTATATTTTTAGAAATAGCTAGTCCCATACCTTTACCGCCTGTATCAGCACTGCGTGACTTTTCTCCTCTATAAAATCGCTCAAATATATGAGGCAGATCCTTCTCTGGAATGGCTTCACCATAATTAGTAATGCTTAGGTGTATAAAAGAGGAATCGGTCTGCAAACCAAAATCCAATTTACGGCCTTTTGCACCATATGCAATAGAATTACGAATCATATTTTGCAGCATCCGGACTACTAGCTTGATATCTACATCCACCAAAACAGGAGTAGATGGAGACTCTACCTGAAAACTCATATTAGCCTGTTCCAATTGAGGCACAAAATCAATAATGACCTGCTGCAACAATTCGCGGATTTCTACTTTTTCCTTGTTCACATGATATTCACGATAACTGAGTGTACAGTATTCCAATAGATCTTGGATTAGTTTTTTTAACTCATCACATTTACGGGTGGCAATATGAATATACTTTTCCTGTTCCTTACCCCCATCTTTTATCAACTCTATATATCCTGCCAGTGAAGTGATTGGAGTTCGCAGATCATGCGATATATTGGCAATCATTTCTGTTTTTAATAACTCGGCAGCTTGCTCTTTTTCTCGCATTTGTCTTAAATTATGGACCATCTGGTTAATTTGCCGGCTGAGATTGCCTATTTCGTCCTTAGCTGACGTTTGCAGCTGAACATTCCAATTTCCTTTGCCAATCTCATTCACGCAATTGTTAATATGCTGAATTCTTCTCATCATCCGATAGGAAAACCAATAAAAAAATAAAGTCATTAATATAAAAAATAACAGCAAATAATAGAAAGAGTACTTTTGCTCAAATGCATCACTGCCACCGGTCAGCATATTCAGCCTGCTGCCAAATAACGACTGCAACACAGTAATGCTTATAAGAGCAAACAAAAGACTGGATACAAAAATAACCAGAAATTTTAACCGAATGCCAATCTGCCATTTAAGCTTCAATTTTATAACCTACTCCCCAAATATTTTTAATAATTTTCGGTTCTCTCAAATGATCTTCGATTTTCTCCCGTAGTCTGGCAATATGCACCATGACAGTATTATTCCCCGTATAATACTGTTCTTTCCATACTTTTTCAAAAATTTCTTCCATGCTGAAAACCTTGTTTTTATGAAGAGCGAGTAACAGCAAAATGTCGTATTCGGTACGTGTCAGCTTGACCGGTTTGCCATATAAATCTACACTTCTTGCTGTCGGATCAATCGTTAATCCATGAATTTGAATAGTGTGATTTTCGGCTGCAGGCAAATTACTGTTCAAATATGTATATCTTCGCAGCTGTGCTTTAACTCTTGCGATAAGTTCGATAGAGCTGAATGGCTTCACCATATAATCATCTGCTCCTGTACTAAGTCCGATCACCTTATCCCAGTCTTCTGCACGGGCACTTAGCATAATAATCGGGATTTGATACTTCTCCCGAATCCGGCGGCATAATTCTATTCCATCCATATCGGGCATCATTACATCCAGGATAGCCAGTCTTATATCCTCTTGTTCTAAATGCTGAAGCGCTTCACGTGAATGATGTACCTTGATCACTTCATACTGTTCTTTGGTCAATAAAATATGAATAAACTCAACAATATCAGGGTCGTCATCAATAATCATAATTTTGTTTTTACTCATGCGGTTTCATCCTTCTTTTCATAAGATAGAGACAGAATCAACCTGAACGGGATTCTGTCTCCTGCATTTCTCATTATTATAATTTGGATACTTATTGGATAAACCCTTCTTTTTTCCAGTAATCCACCATTTTCTTTACAGCTTTCTGGTTCATCTTATGCCAGTCAAATCCCATGCGTTGGAGCAGCATTATCGTTTTATTGTTTTTCAGAACAAATTCAGTTGTGTCTTCTATGGAATGCGTATGAATATCCGTTAACAATCGATCGAGTTGATGGCTATTCTCATTGTTTTTGACATACGAAGATACATCCAGCAAAAACTCGTCCATATTTTTGATCTGTATGGTATGATCCAGCTGCTGAAACATATTTCCTATTTCCTTTATACTCAATTGATAAGGGTTATACTTGAGATAAATTGGAATGTTTTAAATACTATAATTGTCGAAATAGATAATATTATCTATCTCAACACAAAAAAGCTCAAATGCATAAACATGCATTTGAGCTTTTTTATTTGTACTGTTCATACGAATATTATTCGTATCCCTTTCAATGCAGAGGGATATCTTATTATGGAAGCAAATGCTCTACTGCCTGTCGTACATCCTCTTGCAGTAGTTCCCGGCCAAAGATAGATACACGTCCATTATCATCGCGAGAACGAATCAGACGTCCAATTCCCTGACGCAAACGCAGCATCATATAAGGCATATCCACTTCATGGAATGCATCCATCGCCTCCTCACGGCGTGAAGCAAATACCGGATCATTAGGAGGGAATGGTAGTGACCAGATAATGACATGGGACAATGACGGGCCTGGAATATCCAGTCCTTCCCATAACGTGACTGCGCAGAGCACGCTTGTCTCTTCCTGCTGGAATTCGGAGATCAGATGGCTGATCTCGGCTGTCCCTTCATAGAGCATCCGGTAAGGCAAAGCAACTCCCATAACTTCTGTCATCCGGCGGAAAGCTGCCAATTCCTGCATAGAGGAGAACAACAGTAACGAACGCCCTCCACTCTGTTCCACCAGACTCAGTACACGCTCGGTCTGCTGGCGAATTTCCTGCTCGCTTACCCCCTGTATACCTGCCGTACTGACAGACACATGCTTGCCTGCTGCATCACTGACTGATCCAGCAATATTCTGACTGTACAAATCCGTGATTAGCTCCGCGTGCATCTGCTCCTTGTAGTCATAAGGTGATTCCACCGAAAAGGACAGATACTTTTCAATACCCAGGCTATCCGCAATATAATCGAACGAACCATCTACCGACAAGGTAGCCGATGAGAAAATAACCGGCATTTTGCGGGCAAATACCATTTCTCCCAGTACTTCCTTGACCTGCTTCGGCATAATAACGAGAGTCAGATCTTCATTCTCGCCGGTCACCCAGGAGATGAGCTGATCTTGCTGACGACATAGTCCGAGTGCCAGCTGGATCATTTCCAGATGTTCTTCGACAATCTTGAGCTGGTAATCATCCAGTGTAAACAGTCCACTCTCAAATACCAATTCTTCCTCAATCACATCGATATGCTGCTTGACCCTGGCAATCTGTGCCAACAGTTCGTCATTCCACTGAATATCTTTGCGATCCGATCCCGGAACCGGCTTGCTATAACGAGCGAGCTGCTCGAACAGCATATCGCTTTGTACAATAACTTCTTCTACAGCTACCGCCAGCGTCTCACGTACTTCGCCATCCAGCAGACGAGTCACAATGCTCTCGAACAATCCCTGCTTAAGCTTGTAGGTCAGTGCATTTTGCGCAGCTGTCTCCAGCAGATGGCCTTCATCAAATACAACCGAGCTATGCTCAGGCAGCAGCGGCAGCTGTCCTTCACGCTTGCGCGCTTCGTAGGTCCATACGTGCTCCATATAGAAGTCATGGGAGCAGATGATAATATCGGTTGCTTTGCGGTAATGGTCACGAGACAATGTCTGTCCACAACGATGACGCTGCGGGCAGACCAGACAATCCTGGAATACATCCCAGCCAATCTTGCTCCACTGCTCATCATCCAGTGCCGGATAATCCTTGCGGTTACCGTATGGACGAAAAGTCTGCATTGTATCCGCATAATGAACAAATTCCGGCAGATCCGCGTAAATATCGCGGTACATATCCGATTCGGACGGTTCCGCTCTGACTACATCCAGCTTGTTGAGACAGATGTATTGATCCGGCGATTTACCCAGACGGGCATCTACATTCAGATCCAGATAACGGGCCAGCTTATGAATGTCGCCTTCGGGCTTGACCAGCTGCTCAATAAGAGACTCATCCGCACAGGCGATAATCGCCGGTTTGCGGGTATAACGTGCATACGCAATCGCATATAACAGGTAGACCAGCGTCTTGCCTGTTCCTACACCTGCTTCAGCAAAAATGGTTTTTTTCTCGGCATAGGCTTTTTCAAGTTGAAAAGCCATATAAATCTGTTCGTCACGAAGCTCCAGACCAGCTTCCGGCAAAATATCGTAAAACACGTCCGCGATCCACTCACCCGCTTGCTGGATAAATGGACGGGACGGATCAAATGTAAAAGGATACGTATTCAATCCAATTGTTCCCCCACCCGGTTAAAAGTACAATCCTAGCTATTACTATCATCTGCTGAATTGCATCATTTCATTATACCGCAATCCGTGAAGATGCGGAATGGGCAAATTAAATTTTATCGTGTGGTAGGGAGGGCTGAAAATGGAGGGGTTTAGCAGAGAACACTTCGGCAAGGGATAGGGTGCGTCCTCCGGTTAAGCCTGGAGATCCTTTATTATGCGGAAGTAATGGGGATCTCCAGGCTTAAAGGTCGTCCTTTGCCCTATTCCCTTGCCTGCGCTTCGTGCGTGGAGACATTTTCAGTGCTTGTGGAGGTAGGATAACAAAGAAAAACCGGCTGTTCGCCCTGATTGGTGGGAGAACGCCGGTTTTTTGCTGCTCTGCTCTGCTCTGCTCTGCTCTGCTCTGCTCTGCTCTGCTCTGCTCTGCTCTGCTCTGCCAAATTATGCATAGGGAGTGAGCAAATAGATATAGGAGAAACGTTATTTTAATAATCCTTTTTGTTGCAAGTAGGTACGTGCGACTTCGGCAGCAGGTTTGCCTTCGACATTGACCTGGTAATTCATCTGGCGCATCTCATCATCTGTGATTTGGCCGGATAGCTGGTTTAGGGCTTCGGTCACTTCAGGATACTCTGCCGACGTATCTGCGCGCATCAGCGGAGCTCCCTGATAAGGCGGGAACAGTCCTTTGTCGTCTTCCAAGACGCGCAGCTTGTACTGGGCAAGCTCACTGTCTGTGGAATACGCATCGATCAACTGGATATCTCCTGACTGAATCGCACTATAGCGCAGTTTCGGTTCCATGGTAGTCAGATTATCAAATTTGAACCCGTAAAGCTTCGCCAGACCGACATATCCATCGTTACGATCGGCAAATTCGCGGGTGAATCCGACTTTGATCTGGGATGCTACTTTACGGAGATCAGAGATCGTCTTGAGATTATGCTGCTCGGCATACGCTTCCGGTACAGCAAGTGCATAAGTATTGTTATACTTCATTGGTGGCAGCATCTGCATAGCAAACTGCTGCTGCATTCCTTTTTGCGCTTGTTCATAGACCTGTGCACTGTCCGTACTGACAGCATCTTCATGCAGGAACTCCGAGATGGCAGTACCCGTAAATTCCGGATAAATGTCTACATCGCCGCCTTTTAACGCATTAAACAGGAAGGATGTCTTGCCAAGACCAGGCTTCAGCTCGACCGTCAGATTTGTATTCTGCTCGATCAATTCCTGATACATATTGATCAGAATCTCGGGTTCCGCACCCAATTTGCCGGCGATCACCAGATCTTTTTGGGATTGATTGAACAGCGGTACAATCGTAAATCCGAGAATAATGACGACAGCTGCTGACATCAGCCAGATCGAACGGCGGAATGAGGTCTTCTCAATAATCCGCAGCAGCAGATCGAATACAATTGCCAGGAGTGCCGCGGGCACAGCTCCCAGTATGATCAATGCTGTATCATTCCGATCAATTCCCAGCAAAATAATATCGCCTAATCCGCCCGCCCCGATCAGTGCAGCCAGCGTGGTTGTACCGATAATAAGCACCATTGCTGTACGAATACCTGCCATAATAACCGGCATTGCCAATGGCAGCTCGACTTTGAACAGTCGGCGGCTTCGAGTCATCCCCATCGCATCAGCCGCTTCAAGCAAAGAAGGATCGACTTTGCGAATACCGGTATATGTATTGCGCAGTATCGGCAGCAGCGCATAGATCACGATAGCGACAACAGCTGGCACAGTACCAATGCCCAGCAGCGGAATCAGAAGTCCTAGCAGGGCAAGAGATGGAATCGTCTGCAGTACAGCAGCTACACCCAGCACGCCTTCGGATATTTTCAGATGACGGGCTATAAAAATACCCAGTGGAATAGCAATAATCAGCGCAATCAGTAGCGAGGTAAACGAAATTACCAGATGCTCGGTGAGTGCCTGCCAGAGCTGATCCTGACGTTCTTGAAATACATTCATAATATTATTCATAGTGGTCTCTCATTTCCGGAAGTCGGGTATGCTGGCATACTGTTCTGGCGCACCGACTGAAAAAACTGTTCCACAAAAGAATTGGCAGGATGCTGCAACAGCTGCTCAGGTGTATCAATCTGTACAATAGCCCCTCCATCCATTACGGCAATCCGGTCTCCCAGCTTGATCGCTTCCTGAATATCATGGGTAACAAATACAATTGTCTTGCGAATTGTCTGCTGCAGTTCGAGCAGGTCATTTTGCAGACGTTCCCGCGCGATTGGATCCAGTGCACTGAACGGTTCATCCATCAGAATAACCGGTGGATCTGCTGCTAGTGCACGGATTACGCCGATCCGCTGCTGCTGTCCACCAGACAACTCATCCGGACGGCGACTACGGAAAACCGCCGGGTCCATGCCTACCATATGCAGTAGCTCATCGATACGCTTGGACGTTTTATCCCTTTCCCAGTGCAGCAGCTCAGGCGTAACGGCAATATTTTCTTCAACCGTCATATGGGGAAATAATGCAATCTGCTGAAGAACATAGCCAATTTGTTGACGAAGCTTATGTACTTGAATCGTGTTGTGATCGGTTCCATTTACATAAATACTGCCTTGGGTTGGTTCAATCAACCGGTTAATCATTTTAAGAGTGGTCGTCTTGCCGCATCCACTCGGTCCAACGAGCACAAAAAATTCACCTTTTTCAATATGAAGATCCAGCGGCTGCACAGCTGTCGTACCATCTTCATATCGCTTGGATACCTGCTCAAAAGTAATCATTCATCAACCTCCTGAATCGTTGTTATCTGCTACTTTGCTATTACCCAACCTGTAAGTGACTTACCCAGTGAAGGATAAAGTAGAAATGATAGATGTATTGCGTACAATTCAACTCCAGATAATTTGTAAATTTAATGAATTTAATACCTTTTATTGTAATTATATGGGATTAAATGTTAATATAGAACTGGTTGTAAATATAACATAAAGGAGACATAATTATGAAAATTCGAAACATCGCAGTATTGTCCGCTCTGTCACTAGCTGTCACACTCACTGCAGCACCTACTGGTTTCGCTAGTTCTGTATCACCTGATGTTACAGTAAACAACCCAGCCGTCTCTTCACAGGATTCTATTTCGATCAATGCAGTGTCGGGTCCATATCCAGTTGGCGGTAATGCGGTTGTTGTACCTATGCGTGGAGAACTTGCCGTTACTGTCAGTCCTGCCCGCTATGCTACGTTCAATCTTAAAGTAACTGATCTCAACACTGGCAGTGTCGTTGCTAACCAAGCCTATAGCGGTAGCAGCCCATATACATTCCGTGTCAGCAATAACAGCCTGGTAGGAAATTATTCTGTTAGTGTAACTTCGAGTACAGGTGGTAGTAACGGTACATTCACCTTAAGTTATTTATAATTTGCCAAACTGATTTTTTAATTCAATCCTTTTAAAAGTTAAAGAGTCCACTTCTTCTGAATACTCAGATAGAAGTGGACTCTTTTTACTATTTGTTACTATATTATTAATTTTCCAATGCTGCTCTAAGATCCTCGATCAGATCTTCCACATCTTCGATACCGATCGATATGCGTACCAGTCCAGGGGTTATTCCCAGCTCGGCGCGGCGTTCTTCCGGAATCGAAGCATGGGTCATACGCGCCGGTACAGAGATCAGACTCTCTACAGCACCCAGACTCTCTGCCAGTGTAAAGTAATGCAATTTGCTAAGGAGCAATTCGGCTGCTTCATTACTGCCTACATCAAAGGAAATGATACCGCCATAACCTTCGGTTTGGCGCGAAGCCAGCTCATGCTGAGGATGCTGCTCCAACCCAGGATAATGTACTTTATTTACTTTTTCATGCTGCACCAGGAACTTCACAATTTCCCGGGCATTGCGTTCAATTGCTTCCATCCGCAGACCTAATGTTTTGATACCTCGAATCAGCAGCCAGGAATCTTGTGGACCAAGAATAGCTCCTACTGCATTTTGGATAAAATGCAGCTCGTCTGCCAGCTTGGCACTGTTTACGACAGCAAGACCAGCGACCAGATCGCTGTGTCCGCCAAGATACTTGGTCGCTGAATGCAGTACAATATCCGCACCCAGTGTCAATGGATTTTGCCAATACGGCGTTGCAAAGGTATTATCTACAATGACCAGCAATTCATGTTCATGAGCAATATCTGCCATTGCGCGAATATCGGTTACTTTGAGTAGTGGATTGGTCGGTGTCTCAATATAGATAGCGCGTGTATTCGGCTGGATGGCTGCCCGTACTGCTTCGGCATCCGTAGTATCCACAAACGTCGATTCCAGGCCCAGACGGCTTAGTACCTTGGTGAAAATACGGTAGGTACCACCATATACATCATCGGTGAGCAGCACATGATCTCCGCTGTTGAACAGAGTGAACACCGCATGAATCGCTGCCATTCCTGACCCAAAAGCAAAACCGCGTTCGCCTTCTTCCAGATCTTTGATTAGCTCTTCCAGGGCATAACGAGTAGGATTACCGGTACGTGAATATTCATAGCCCTGATGAACACCGATACTTTCCTGCTTGTAGGTGCTGACCTGATACACAGGTACGCTTACCGCACCAGTATGGGGATCGCCGGGAATACCGCCGTGGATTAATTTTGTTTTGCGTTTCATAAGATCAAATACCTCCTTCGTAAATGTGCTTACTCAGATAACGTTCACTGCTGTCCGGGAAAATGGTAACGATATGCGCTCCGTCAGGAGCATGCTCTGCTTCGAGCAATGCTGCATGCAGTGCCGAACCGGCAGAACTTCCAATTAACAGCCCTTCCAATCGGGCCAGTTCGCTCACCCGGTTGAATGCATCCTCATCACTGATCGTGTGAATCGCATTAAAATACGATTTGTCGATAAAGTCGGGAATCATCTCCATACCGATCCCTTCCGTTTTGTGCGAACCTGAAGGACCACCGTTCAGGATAGAACCTTCCGGCTCTACGATAACGGTTTTGAGCTCTGGATTTTGTTCTTTCAAATAGCGGGAAGTTCCCATAAAGGTACCCCCAGACCCTGCACCTGCTACGAATATATCCACTTTACCGTTAAGATCTCGCCATATCTCGGGTCCCATTGTTTCGTAGTAAGCTTGCGGATTGGCGGGATTGCTGAATTGTCCAGGACAGTAGGCATCCGGAATCTGCTGTTCCAGTTCTTTGGCTTTTTCTATTGCTCCACGCATTCCAAGGGATGTCGGCGTATGCACAATTTCTGCACCCAGAGCTTTCATCAAGATTTGCTTCTCGATACTGAACTTCTCGGGTACCGCAAAAACAACACGAATCCCTTCATGAATAGCTGCCATTGCAAGACCGATTCCTGCATTGCCTGCTGTTGCTTCGACCAGCGTACCGCCGCGTCTCAGCTTGCCGCTTTCCAAAGCTTCTTTGACAAGTGCCCGTCCTACCCGGTCTTTGACACTGCCACCCGGATTCATAAATTCAAGTTTGGCGAATAACCGAATACCGCGAGTCAGAGAATACGCATTAATCTCTACGAGCGGCGTGTTGCCAATCAGCTCCATTGTATTATTGTATAAAGTCATATTCAGGCTCCTGCTCCTCTTTTAGACCAGTGGTCAATAAATTAAAAAAGTAATGGTATCTATGATGTATATGCCTATGCAGTCCATACTTATAACTATATCCTATTAAACTCATAGGAATTGTA
Source organism: Paenibacillus shenyangensis (assembly GCF_000346635.1). NCBI lineage: Bacteria > Bacillati > Bacillota > Bacilli > Caryophanales > Paenibacillaceae > Paenibacillus > Paenibacillus shenyangensis. The sequence continues at coordinate 90,295 of NZ_AOIG01000007.1, read as the reverse complement.
TATAAACGATAATTTGAGTATACTGCCGTTTATCAAAAGCGTCAAAGGGTTTCTTTGCTTTTTGAATTAAGAACGAGAACAGACCAATAATAGCATTCCATTAAGATAAAATCCTGGCAACAGTAGAGAGTATTCTATTGTAGAAATCCACTGGAATATACAGCTTTTTTTATTTTATTCTGTACACTTTGAACGTTATACACGCAAATATCCCGCTGAACATTAGCTCAGCGGGATATGGGGTTCTATACTATTTCTGCATTGAATTCCGGGAAAAATCCGATATCAGATCAGTAATAGATACCTTGCTTGAATAGATTTAAAACAACTATTCCGTATATTGAATTATCGTTTCATGCGGTTGATCGCATCTTTGCCATCCTGAATCATATCTTTACCGCGCTCTTTAAGAGACTCATCGTGTGTATTATCTACACGACCTGTAGTACCTGCTGCACCAGTTGTACCTGTTACGCCTGTTGTTCCAGCAGTAGTACGTGTTGTCTGGTCACCACTTACAATCGGCTGACCCGTCTGGTTGATGCGAGCTTCTTCACGTTTTACAGTATCCTGTACTTGCTCTGTGTCCTGAACAGTGCGTTTGTGAACTTCCACTTCGCCAGTTACAACGTTGTGCTTGTCTACATGCACCTGCTCTTCACTTACAGGAATACGGATTTGCTCGCTTTGGCCTACTGGCTCATTCGTTACTTCATTATTAATTGCTCGGCGTTCAATCACAACTTCCTCGTGATTAACCGGAACATTGATTGTTTTTTGCTCTTCTACTACTTCTTTACGGATTTCTACTTCGCCTGTACGAACTTCATTTTTGCTTACATCCAGGCGTTCTTCGCGAAGACGCAGATTCTGCTCGTCTTCACCGGAATCGAACACGCCGTCCATATTAGCTGCTGTTGCAGCAGTAGCGGATGTTCCTGGCGCACCGTTTACAGTAGTAGATGCTGTTGTATCTGCAGCTCTGTTATCCGGAATCGTTGTATCGTTATCATAGTAACGACTGTTGGTTGCATTGTTGGCACGGAAGATATCATAGATGCGGGAGCGGTTGCCTGCTGCGCTGTCTACCATAACCAGAATGTTACCTTCATTTACGTTAGTTTCGTATTCACGAGCTTCATCTTCTGGAATACCCAGACCAATCAGACCGCCTACAAGACCACCTGCACCTGCACCCGCTGCTGCACCTGCCAATGTTACGGCGATTGGACCAGCTGCCATGATCGGTCCGAATACTGGAATAGCTGCAAGACCCAGACCAGCGAGCAATCCGGCTACACCGCCGACCACGCCGCCTGTAGCTGCTCCAGTAGCCAGACCCTCAGGAGCCTTTGTACCTGTTTCCTCACTTATATGTTTAACGTCTTTACGATTTTTGCTGACTACGGAGATATCATCTGTAGAGAAGCCTGCATCTTTCAACTGCTGGATCGCATTACTTGCTTCACTCTCATTTGAAAAGACACCTACGATTTTACGAGTCTCATTGTTCAGGTCCATATTACGGTTGTTTTCATTGTTTTGGTTGTTCAACATAAATTTCATCCTCCTTGGTAGTAGATAAATAGTTGTTCTGGATTCTTACATGTTACGTTCAACCTGTTCTATTTTTAACCAGCTGATGTAAATCGAAACAGGTTAAGTTTTCCAATTCCATTTTTGTGATAATTTTCAGTCAAACAGGTTTGCAGCATGATTGGCGCGGAATACACGGTATATCTCTTCTGTGCGCCCTGTTGCTTCAGCGACCAGAACGAGGATGTTACCTTCCTCCAATTGATCATTGTAGTGGTTAGCTTCCTCTTCCGAAATTCCATATCCTATTAATGCACCAATCAATCCACCAGCCCCTGCACCGAATAAAGCACCAGTGAACATACCGACAATCGGACCGGCTGCCAGGATAGGACCTACACCAGGAATAGCGAATGTACCGATCCCTGCCACCATACCTGCAAGTCCGCCAAAAATAGTCGTCTCGGACATACTGGATTCTTTTTCATATTCAATATCGACACCGGTCTCTCGCTCAATCGCTTTGGCGTCTTCCGGATTTTTGGACAGTACAGAGATATCTCTTTCTTCAAATCCCGCAGCTTTCAATTCACGGATCGTCTGGACTGCCTGTGGTTCATTCCTGAAGACGCCCACGATTTTTTCCATCACTTTATTATGATAGTCACTCATCAGGCTCACCTTCATTCGATTTATTGTCTCCACTCTCTATTAGACGCAAAACAGGGTCCGCTAAACGGACATCCTCAAATCCTTCACCGATATGTCATTGTTATCCCTACCAGAATGCTATTAGAAAGGGACTTCTATTCATTTTTAATTTTTTAAAATATAAAGTAGATCCTTTTATAATTCCTTCCTTTTAGCTAACATGTGTAAACGTATACAACTAACATGTTCTTTGTATTATCTAAAAATCCTCATTATGTAAGGGTTTTCATTATTAAGATGGGCTATACTGAACGAATAGAATAAGCTTGATATGACATCATATTTCACATATTGCCAGACAGGGATGGCTTCGTATGTTTCTAATGGACTATCTGGCGGTCTCGATGCAAGTCTGCGTATTTTTGGTGCTCTTTCATACGCACAGAGCTATTGCACATTCTACATATTTACGATTGCTTAACCGTTTTTTACACTGGGGACATCTCAATCAACGTATAAACCTAATTCTTATGCACTGCATTCCTGTTCATGCTTTTTAATCCAGAAAGGAGGAATAGAATGCCAAAACCCATGGCAGATACCGTTAAGATCGATGGAGTCTCCAATTCGTCGGCACGCAGCAGCCGACACAGTCTACGAAAAAGAATCTCGCGTAACTGGGAGCTTTACCTGCTGATTGCTCCAGCCTTCCTCTACTTCCTTATTTTTCATTATGGACCGATGTACGGCATTCAGATTGCTTTCAAAAACTTTATGCCTGCCCGAGGTATTACAGAGAGTCCGTGGGTAGGATTCGATCATTTTATCCGTTTTTTTAACTCTTATTATTTCTGGGATCTGATTCGTAATACACTGACGATTTCCCTTTACCAACTGATCGTAGGTTTCCCGCTGCCCATTCTGTTGGCGCTGGCTTTTAACGAGATCAAAAATGGATGGTTCAAACGAACAGTTCAGACCGTAACTTATGCTCCCCATTTCATCTCGGTTGTTGTCATGGCCGGTATTATCGTCACATTCCTGTCTCCGTCTACCGGTATCATTATCAATATTATTGAATGGCTTGGCTTTACAGCGCCTAACTTTTTGACCGACCCGGCATGGTTTAAGACGATGTATGTATTATCCGGCGTATGGCAAAGTACAGGCTGGGGAACAATTATTTACCTGGCTGCCTTGTCCGCGGTTGATCCACAGCTGCATGAAGCTGCAATAATGGATGGAGCGAGCCGCTGGCGCAGGATTATCCATATTAATATTCCAACGATTATTCCGACGATTACCATTTTGCTGATCCTCAATGTGGGCAGCATTCTCGGTGTCGGTTTCGAGAAAATATTACTGCTGCAAAATCCGCTGAATATGAGCTCATCCGATGTTATTGACACTTTTGTGTATCGAACAGGTTTACTGAATGTACAATACAGCTTCTCTACCGCAGTGGGTTTATTCAACTCGGTGATTAATGCTATTCTGCTGATCGCTGTCAATCAGATCGCACGGAAAACAAGTGAAAACAGCCTCTGGTAATGATGAGGCATTGATGTCCGAATAAAGGAGGCATTTCACCATGGCTGCTGTTATCAAGGAAAGCAAAGCAGACCGCATTTTCCTGCTATTCACGTATCTGTTTCTGGCTATTGCTCTACTCTGTGTATTGTATCCATTGGTATACATTGTCAGCGCATCGATCAGTTCACCTACCTATGTCAATTCCGGTGAAATGTGGCTGCTGCCCAAAGGCATTACTTTTGAAGGATACCAGCGTGTATTCGAGAACCAGGCCATCTGGCGCGGTTATGCCAATACGATTCTATACACGGTAGTAGGTACGCTGGTGAATCTGCTCGTTACGATCCCGGCAGCATATGCACTCAGTCGTTCCGATTTCGTAGGACGCGGATTCTTTATGGGGATGTTTCTGGTTACGATGTTCTTTGGCGGCGGTCTGATTCCGACTTACCTGCTGGTCAAAGAACTGGGATTAATCAATTCGATGTGGGCGCTTATTCTGCCGGGAGCTGCTTCGGTATGGAATATCATCGTTGCGCGGACTTTTTTCCAGTCTACGCTTCCCAAGGAACTGCAGGAAGCAGCACATATCGATGGCTGTACCAATCTGCGGTTGTTCTGGAAAATTGTTATTCCACTCTCCTCTCCAATTATCGCCGTTATGGCTTTGTTCTACGGAGTAGGTCACTGGAACAGCTATTTCAATGCACTGGTCTACCTGAATGATGAAGCCAAATATCCTCTGCAAATGGTACTGCGGCAGATTCTCGTTCTGCAGGAAATGAACAGCAGTGGAATTGGTACCGCTACCAGCGGCGAAACGGCAATGGCGATGAATGCCCGGGCCGACGTAGCTGCTCTGCTGAAGTATGCTGTTATCATTATCTCCACACTGCCGATTATTGCCATCTATCCGTTTTTGCAGCGTTATTTTGTACAAGGCGTCATGATTGGTTCTGTCAAAGGCTGATTGCTTCTAATCTGCAAGACTAGATATATTCTATCTACAAATTCAAAGGAGGATTATTATGACTCATTCCACATCTTCTCGTTCCCAAGCGTCAAAGTCTGGAGTGACCCGCTTCAGAGCACCCAAAGCAGCGGCGCTGGTATTGTCATTTGTACTCGGGGCTTCGCTGCTGGCAGGCTGTTCGGACTCTGCCGAACCCAAGGCAGGCAGTCAGGAATCCGCAGCCAAGGTGAATAAAGAAGGCTTCCCGATTGTCAAAGAAAAAGTAACGCTCCGAATGATGGGACCTGATGTAGGAGTACAAAAGTGGGCAAACATGCCTGCTTTTCAGGAAATGGAAAAAAAGAGCGGCATCTCTTTCCAGTTCGATAATCCTCCACTTGAAAGTTTTGAGACCAAAAAGAATCTGACATTTGCCAGTGGTGAATATCCCGATATTTTCTACGCGTCTTCCTTAACACAAGCAGATGAAGTCAACTATGGAAGCCAGGGTATTCTGCTGCCGCTGGAAGGCCTGATTGACAATTATGCACCCAACCTGAAGAAAATCCTGGACGAAAACCCGGAAATCCGCAAATCGATCACGACACCGGATGGTCATATTTATTCCCTGCCGGTAATCAATCAGCAGAGTATCTGGTATCGCAGCCCGATGTGGTATAACGGCGAGTTCCTGGATGCACTGAAAATCGATCACAACAAACTTCCAAAAACGACGGAAGAGCTGTATGACCTGCTGGTTCGCTTCCGTGATGAAGATCCAAACGGTAATGGCAAAAAAGACGAAATTCCGTTAGTTTCGGTCAAATTGGACGATATCCGTTCATGGTTGCTGGGCGCATGGGGAATCTATGGCGAAGATATCTATAACGATGCCAACGGTAAAGTACACTTTGCCCGTACGGAAGACGGTTATCGTGAATTCCTGACGTATATGAACCGTCTGTGGAAAGAAAATCTGCTGGATCACGAGACATTCTCCCAGACTCCCGAACAGAAAAAAGCCAAAGGCGCCAATAATCAGGTCGGATTGTTCCAGGACTGGCATGCCTACTTTACCCATGGCGGGGAACCAACAACCAATGATCCAATGTTCGTCCCTGTGAAGAGCGATAGTGTAGACAAACCGGCAGTTGCTATTCATCCAGGATTATCTACAGGTTCATTTGCTATTACCGAAAGCAATCCGGCACCGGAAGCCTCGATCCGCTGGGTAGATTATATGTACAGTTATGAAGGAGCCATGCTGTTTGACAAAGGACCGGAAGGTCTGATGTATAAAACAGTAAATGCCGAAGATCATACCAAAAAGTGGCTGCCTCTTCCCGACAAATTCAATAGCCGCGAAGATTATCGCGGTACACTTACACCGAACTATGGTACGCCTGCTCCTACCCTACTGAGTCCCGATCTGCAAAAAGGACTAAAAGAAGAATTCGATGTATGGGTAGATAAGCAAAATGAAGAGAAAATTCTGGCATACGATCCACAGCCTCCATTCCCGATTCTGTATCTGACACCGGAAGAACAGGCCGAGATCTCCAGTCTGCGCTCTGATATGGATACGTATGTACAGCAGATGGAAGCAAAGTTTGTTACCGGTCAGGAACCTCTGAGCGGCTGGGACAACTATCTGGCTACCGTCAAGCAAATGGGCAGTGATCGCATGATCGAGATTTACCAGACAGCATACGATCGCTGGAAATCAAGCTAAACCTACTCTTTTGATTTACCACTTCGCTTTATTTCATTATTATCTAGCACGGATATTAAATATTACATCCAAAATGGCAATATTATAGTGCAGCATACTACTCTCACAATACGATCAAATAAACCGCCCTGATGATACCAGGGCGGTTTATTTATTGTCTATTTGTGTATCCCATCAAAATGTAAACGTATTCATATATAGTTGGATCAGGAAATGGAATCCGCACGGTCGATGCTACTATCTTCTTCAGAATGAAGTTTGCGATACTGTCCTGGCGTACATCCCATTTCTTTTTTGAATTTGCGAATAAAGTTGGCGGTATCCAGATATCCGACACGCACAATAATATCCTTGAGCGGATCAGCGGTATGGGTAATCTGACGAATAACCTCATCTCGGCGCAGCTGCCAGATATACTGGGAGAATGTCTGTCCGGTCTTCTCCTTGAATGTACGACTAAGGTACGAACTGGAGATTGAGAATTGCTGTGCCAGTCCTTCCAGACTAAGTGCATAATCGCAATAATGTTCATTTACATAAATGACGACCTGATCCATCATGGAGACCTGTTCCGTCTCCTGCTTGTGCTCGGCACACTCACAGATCCGCACCGCCAGCTGCTGCAGACGATGTTCCAGCTCCTCTGCGGTCTCAAAGCCCGATAATTGCGGCATATCACGCAGACTGTTCAGCAGACCAGCTTCCGAAGCTGCACGCAGCACCGTATTCAGCAAATCGAATAATATACAGCGCATCAGAGGCAATGCCAGCGAACGATCATGCACATTTGCAGTAATACTATGGATCATATGCGAAGCGACTTGTATATTGCCCTGCTTCAGACTCTGGGTCAGCTTGAGCAGCGATTCCGGACTGATCCAGTACTGCTCACTGTCACTGCTGCCTGTCTCTTCATGCAGCTGACAGAAGTACGTTACACTCGCCTGCTCGCTGATTACCCGGTACTCCATTGCTGTCGCAGCCTCAATAAAGGACTGATTGATCTCGGTCAGCTGAGCATAGCTTGTACCGACACCTACAGTCGGCATCGCATGATAATGATCATATACGATTCTGCGCACTGCTTCGACAATGTCAGTCATCCGTGCATTACCATCTTGAACATCTCCAGGCTTCCAGCACACAGCCAGCGCCAACCGGTTGCTTGATGAGTACTCTACGCCATAGACATGTGCCTGCAGCTCATCCAATTCTACTTCAGCCAGAATCTCGGGCAGGCTTGGATACGGACTGAGCATCTCATCCAGCAGCTCTACATTGGGATGCTGCTCCGACGAATGGGATACGGTATCGTTCACAAGCGACTCTCCCGAGATAATCATGACAAAGTAATGCTGTCCATCTGCGCGCAGACCCAGCGTATCAATAAGCCGCAGTGTCTCCGTATCCTCGGGCTGTCCGTGTTTCATCAGCATGAGCAGGCATTGATGACGTACATACGGCTCCTGCAGATCCATCCGATCCCGGTAATCATGCAGCGTCTGCCGAATCCAGGCCCATTCGTTATGCGAAGCCGATACCAATGGCTGAATAGATGAATCTTTGTCATTGGATTGGGCAAATTCCACCAAGTCACGCAGCGGACCATACTGACGTCTCGCCAGCAATAGTGCCACCGGTATACCTGCCAGAGCAATCATCGCAAATATCAGCACAATCAGTGTCTGTACATGGAAAATCCGGCTGAAGAACTGATCGCTCGGCATCGTTGTAATATAAGTCCAGCCATTCTCCTCCGAATGTACGGCAACCACAGACTGCTGCTTACCATTCAATTCCATATTATGAATACCCGGTGTAAGACCCGCCAGTGTACCCAGCTCATTGGCATGAACAGCCTGATCATGATTGTTGGATGTCAGCACCTGACCATGATTATCAAAAATATAACTATTTCCTTTGAAATCGCTCAGAATAGAATCCATCATCCCCGTCAGCCGGGATTCATCAATCAAATAAACGACCGTTGCATAAGGATACGCATCCGTCGGCTTGATCGGCACCATATGTACCAGCATCGAAGAAGGACGCGAATTCACATTCACCTGTTCGGCAGGACGCGTCATCGGATAACGAATTTTGTTCAGATCGCGCTGGATAGCGTCTGTACTCCAGCCATCGAATTTATACGTTTTGTCAAAGACAACATTCAGATTACTTAGCCCCTGTGAAGAGTAAATAACCGAATCATCATGAAAATACAAAAACAGATCATCAATAATCGAGCTGTTCGCCCGGTAACGATCCAGTGTCTTGATCGCTTCGCTGCTGTAGTAAGGATGTTTGACCATATACGGTGTCAGATTATTATCATAGCTCATACGAATAGCAATATCGCGTAGCTCTGTCATTCGTCCATCAATCGTTGAGCGTACATGATTCAACTGATTAACATTTGATTGCTCAATTTCACTGCGCAGGCTGTTAACTGCACTATGGTAAATCAGCACCGTAATTATAATGAGGGGAATCCAAAAGATTAACAGGTAGGAAACTACATAACTTCGCAGTAAACGTGAGCCTTTATGTTTTAATTTCATCCGTCTCCTCCTCGGCTGCACCAGCCTTATACACATGTCGCTCTGGACATGAGTGAATGATGGAACTCGTTACAACACAGAAATGGCGGAATGGAAAATAATAAAGTGACCCCTGATTTACAAAATATCGATATACCAGGCAGGAATACATCAATTGTAGCTTATTTTCGTTATCTGAAAAGGCTTAACTTCATATTTATTACAAATATAGTTCTTTTTGATCACCTTTGCTTTACATCGTGTTTACATCTCCCAAAATAAGTATGGGTTCCTTTTTCTCCCATATCTGCTATACTGAATGGGAAATCCCGAATAGAAAGGATGATGAATTATGGTGACTTATCAGTTTTTTCGCAGCCACAAGCCGTATATGACCAACTTCAAATCGGGAGTAGTGAGCGGATAACAAATCATGAGCTCCCGTATACTAAAGGAGCTAACTTACATTGAATTCAAAAGAATATGGATATAATGATTTTTTTGCTGCACAATTCGCAGCATTGGAGCTGCCCGAACAGCTTATTCCTGGCCGTGTCACGGCTGTATTCAAACATGTGATGCGTGTCGTCTCGACTGACGGTGAACATTTAGCCAAGACTAAGTCTTCCTCATTCCGAGATGCCATGCGTACCGACTGGCCAGCGATCGGCGACTTTGTCGCGCTAGAGAGTCATCCGTCAGATACTTCCCTTATCCATGCTGTACTGGAACGCAAAAGTATCTTCCTGCGCGATGATCCTGACCCGGATATGCCGCCTCAGGTCGTCGCTGCCAATTTTGATTACTGCTTTCTCGTTAATTCAGCCAATGACGACTTCAATATTAATCGTCTGGAGCGCTATCTGACCGTCGCCTGGAATAGCGGCGCCACTCCGGTGATTGTACTGACCAAAGCCGATTTGTCCGACAAGCTGTCCTACTATATGGATCAGCTGAATGCCGCAGCCTTTGGGGTCCCGGTATTTGCGGTAGACAGTATTAGTGGTACCGGACTGGATGAACTACGCAGCTTGCTCTCACCGGGAGAGACGATTGTGCTGCTCGGTTCATCCGGTGTCGGTAAGTCTTCTCTTGTGAATGCACTGGCTGGTGAAGAGCGTATGAAGACCAGCGGAATTCGTGAAGATGATGCACGCGGCAGACATACTACGACCCACCGGGAGATGCATCTGCTGCCAAGCGGGGTTATTGTGATTGATACACCGGGCATGCGAGCACTCGGAATTGGTAATGCTGCAGCAGGTTTGGAAGAGACGTTCCAGGATATTGAGGAGATCGCCCAGCATTGCCGATTCGGGGACTGTTCTCATCATAACGAACCTGACTGCGCTGTACAGGATGCTCTCGAAAATGGAACGCTTGCCCGCAAGCATTATGCCAACTGGGAAAAGCTGCGTAAAGAGCTGGCTTATAATGAACGCAAAAACAATATCCTGCTGATGCGTCAAGATAAGCAGCAATGGAAAGCAATCAGTAAGCAGCATCGTGCCAAACCAAAGAAAAAAGTATAATCTCTGCCGCAGTCGGTATTAAGACGGCTAGAGCACTTATAAAATCAACAATTCCAAAAATAAGCAACTCCAAAATAAATAACTAAAAAGCCGCTGACCCTTTCAACCCGGTCAGCGGCTTTTTATAATGAAATCCATATTACATGGTTATGCATTTACAGGTAATGTGTAAGCAGCATTTTTTACTGTTACATTTACTTTGTATTTTTACATGGCAGATTCTATGGACTCCTTGCTCACTATTACAAAATCACAACTTCCGGCTCCGGCACAAAACCAAACCGGTTGTTGATCGAATCCTGCACCATCTGGATCAGATACAGAATATCCGAGGCTGTGGCTCCGCCGATATTCTGTATGAAGTTGCCGTGATATGGCGAGATGCGTGCCTGTCCATGGATCGTGCCACGCAGACCGAGCTGATCAACCAGCTTACCAGTGGGCTGACCAAAGTCATAATTATTTTTGAAGACCGATCCACAGCAGGCATAATCAAAATGCCGCTTGCCTCCACGATCTTCGATCACGATTCCGAACATGTCCGGAACCTTGTACCCCTGTTCCTCCAGACGCGGAATCCAGTTTCGGTAATACTGGAAATACTGCGGCAGACTGGAAGAAGCCGTGCTCGCTTTTACCATCTCACGCATAATCGCTTCCCAGGCAGGCTGATCCGGAAGCATATACTCCCCAATATTCAGATCTGCGCCTACAATAATCCATGGATTCTGCTGGAAAATGGATTGCTTGTAAGCATAGTTACACTCGGCAACTCCAATGGTCTGCAGACCGCGCTCCGGATGCTGCGCATCGATGTAATATACTTTATCCAGCAAATCACTGATCTCATGGTTAAAATATTTGGCATTCATATAAATGCCTGCGCCCATTGTGCCTGGCAGCAGGTACGTAAACTCCATGCCCTGTATTCCCGTATAGACTCCGATCAGCGCCAACCAGGTCATCGGCACACCTGCCGAGACGAACAGCTTGCTTTCGGAGAATTTCAATTCTACATGTTTTTTCATCGATAGGAAAAGGGTATCGTCCTGCGGCTGATCCGGAAACAGAATATTCGATCCCATACCGAACCATTTTACATCCAGCCCTTTATGCTGACTGCCTTCCAGCAGAGCGATAATCTCTTCGGTGGTCGCAGGCTCAGCCAGATGTCTGGCTGTCCCTCCAATTTCATAAGTTGAATATGGAGCCAGACTTGCATTCATGCTGCATAACTTATCAAAATGTAATGTATTCAAATTCATCGTAACTCCTCTGCTTGCGCTGGCATTCATTAATTGACATCTTATCTATTATAGATAGCATTTACTGAAAACCCAAGCATAAAAAAATAATATTTTTCTCATTTTCGTCATCTTTTTATACATATTCATTGACTAAGGATGTGAAGAGGCGTAAAATTTTAAATTGCGATAATTTTAATAAGATAATAGGTGATGAATATGTCCAACGATCCTTACCGGATTTTACTGTTTTATAAATTTGTCAATATTGATGATGCCGAGACACTAACTGCCGAACATTTAAAATACTGCAAAGATCTCGGGATCAAAGGCCGCATTCTGATTGCTCCGGAAGGTATTAACGGTACACTCTCCGGTACATGGGAGCAGACCGAACAGTACATGAACGATCTGCGTGCAGATGCCCGTTTTGCCGATATGGTCTTCAAAATTGATGAATCCGAAGGTCATGCCTTCAAGAAAATGTTTGTACGCCACAAAAAGGAACTAGTCACTTTCCGCCTCGAAGACGATGTCAATCCGAATGAACTAACCGGCAAGCATCTCTCGCCCAAAGAATTCTACGAGCAGCTGCAGCAGGAAGATGTTATTGTTATCGACGGACGCAATGACTACGAGTACGATATCGGTCATTTCCGCGGTGCCATTCGTCCGGGTGTCGAATCTTCCCGTGAATTCCCGGAATGGATTCGCGAGAACCTGAGCGAGTACAAGGACAAAAAGATCCTCACGTACTGCACAGGTGGTGTACGCTGTGAGAAGCTGTCCGGCTTCCTGATGAAAGAAGGCTTTAATGATGTGGCTCAATTGGATGGCGGTATCGTCACTTACAGCAAAGACCCTGAAGTACAGGGCCGTCTGTTTGATGGCAAATGCTATGTATTTGACGAGCGCATCTCGGTACCGATCAACCATACCGAAGAAGATGTAATCGTAGGTAAGTGCTATCACTGTGAAGAGCCAACCGACCATTATATCAACTGTCCGGTCTGCAATCTGCAGCATATCGTCTGCGATAGCTGTGAAGACGAACATGAGCACTTCTGCTCTGATGCCTGCCGTGAACAGGTACAGACAGCGACCGCTCTGTAATCAGGTGATATTTTTGATTGATAGATGATCCTAAGGAACAAGCTATAAACAATAACGAATAAGCACGCATATCAAAGAGGAACAAGCTCCCTGTTAACAGGTGGAATTTGTTCCTCTTTTTGCATACTATTTCTGTTCACAAGCTGTCATCAGTACCTTATAGGAATATCCACACCTTGATGCAGCTGCTCCTCCTGATATTCTCGATAAGCAGCTGCCAGACGGGAGATGCCTTCTACCAGGCGCTCTTCCGTACAATAACTGAAGCACAGTCGCAGGTGACTGTGTCCGCTATGATCATGATAAAAGTGACTTCCGGCTACATAACTTACTCCGTGCTGCTCCGCGATAGGCTGCATTTCTGCTGTATTTACGTTGTCCGGAAAAGTCAGCCATAGGAAAAATCCGCCCTCTGGCAGTTCAAATCTCACTTGATCTCCCAGCTCCGAGCGGATGGCTGCCACCATACTGTCGCGCTGACTCCGGTAATGCCGAATCAACTGCTCACGATGCTGTTCAAAATCAAGCTGATCCAGCAGATGAGCGACAATCTCCTGGGTAAACACGGCTGTACTGCTGCCCAGCATCAGAATGCGCAGCCTCGATACCAGCAGCGGATGGGCAATCATCCAGCCCAACCGAATACCGGGAGCAAGAATCTTGGAAAAGGTATTCAAATAAATCGTACGCTCCGGTGCCAGCTCATACAGAGTAGTATAGGTCTGCCCAGTAAAATTCAGTTCGGCATACGCATCATCTTCCACAATATAAAAGTTGTATTTACGAGCAAGATCCACCAGCTGCTGTCTTCGGAGAAGCGATAGCGTCACTCCGCCAGGGTTATGGTAGACAGGCATTGTATAGAACAGCTTCGGTAATGCTCTTCCTTCACGAACAGCTCCGATCAATGCTTGCTCTAGCTTGTCTACCTGCACCCCGTCTCCATCTATGGGGAAAGCCTGGATCGAAGCTCCGCACAGGCGAAATGCCTGCAGAGCACTGAAAAAAGTCGGAGCTTCTACCCATACCTCATCCCCTGGTTCCAGCAGCAGCTGTGCGGCCAATGCTATTCCCTGTGTAGCACCGTTGGTGACCAGTATTTGCGCTGTCCCGACTTGGATACCATGAGAAGCGGCCCGGCGCTGAATCCAGTCCAGTATATAACGAGGCCCCGGTGCTCCCGAATACTGCAGAGCACGTGTTCCATCTTGACGAATCGCCTGCAGGGCAGACTGCTCCAATGCCTCTAGTGGAAATAAAGAGTCTGCTGCAAAACCAAATGATAAATGGATATGATCCGGCTGGCTTACCGTCGTACTGCCAATAGACGGCGCTGCCGGAATACGACTGGATAAACGGGACAGATCCGGCACCTGTTGAACTGTATTCATATCGGAACCTCCTTTAGATAGACCTATCTGTAGGCATGCTGTCTCTATCATCGTTGATTTACCAGAACTACCTTTTTCAATGATGACGGATACAGCACCTCTTTACGAATCAGACAGTTCTTTACACGGGTGAGTATCTGCTTGCTTGCTGCCATCTTTTCTGCTCGTTGCGAAATGTTGTGCTCATAATAATGCTATTTTGCCGGAATCGCTGTACTAGCTGTCTCATGCCACTGCTGCATTGCAGACTGTGCGGTCTCAGCCAGTAAAGCAGCGGTATGACCGAGCGCCTCTTCATCCACGTCAAAAGCGGGATGATGCCATTCCTGCGGACCCGAGGTACCCACAAACAGGAATACACCCGCAACCTGCTGTTGATAAAAGGAAAAATCTTCGCTTGCCGGTGATACGGTTGGCACAATAACATTCAGACCCAGCTGACGGGCAGAACGGCGGGCAGCCTCTGTCCACTCTTTGTCATTATGAACAGGCGGTGGTCCGGCGAGCATCTGTATATCCGCTTTGGCTCCATAAGCTGCTGCTGTATGCTCAATAATACGGCTAAACCGTTCCAGAACTTCGCGACGTACCGATTCGTCAAAAGTACGAATCGTGCCTTCCAGCTCTGCCTGCTCGGGAATGACATTCCAGGTATGACCACTGTGCAGCCGGGTCACACTGACCACTGCACTCTCCTGCGCGCTGATATTCCGGCTGATGATTGACTGCAGTGCAGTAATAATATGAGCAGAGACTACAATTGGATCTATTCCCGTCTCCGGTACTGCCGCATGTGTCGATTGACCATGGATACGAATACGGAATCCATCTGCTGCTGCCATTAACGGACCGTCTTTGATACCGATGGTGCCCACTGGCAGATCGGGCTTGTTATGCAGTCCATAGATGACCTGCACATCTTCCAGCCCTCCATGATCGATAATCTGACGCGCTCCCTTGGCTTTTTCTTCTGCTGGTTGAAAAATAAGTCTTACTCTGCCGGGCAATATGTCTTCCTTCTTTTTGAGCAAATAGGCGGCACCAAGCAGAGCGGCACTGTGAAAGTCATGCCCGCAGGCATGCATCTTCCCTGCAATCGTAGATGCATATGGCAGATCGGTCTGCTCCTGTACCGGCAGTGCATCAATGTCTGCCCGCAGGGCAATCACCGGGCCGGAATGACCAATTTCAGCGATAATACCGGTAGCCAGGCCGGCAGCAGGCAGACTCCGAATCTCTGCCGCTTCCAGCTGTTCACGAATATAACGGGTAGTCTCCCACTCTTCACCGGATAATTCCGGATAACGATGCAGATGGCGGCGTATGGCTACCAGCTGTTCCTGTAGTGCTGTGACTGAATCCATCAGCTGCCTCCTTTGTTTTAGTCTGGCTTTCTTTGTCTATTCTCGAATCAAGCACTGTGCCAATCATTCACGGCAAACAACGGCATTATATGCTATTCATCTATTATTTATATGCATTCTATTATCCTAATGCCCTGTTAGGGGTTATAAATGGTGCTGCTGAACAGATGAACCACTCAGAACGGCGGCAGCTTCGGGACTATCATATTCATACTGTACAAATGCCTCCTGCAGCAGTTCAAAAGAACGAATACGTTTGGCAAAATCACGGATCACCGTATGCACAATAAATTCCTGGACACCATAACGCAGACGAATATCTGCGAGCTGCTTATAGACCGATGACGGTGAGCCTTTTACTACTTTGGCTTCTTTGACTTCGATTCGGTATTTTTCCCGGGACTGTCTGCCAAACTCTTCAGCCTGTTCGATGGTGGCAACCGTCAGTACACGGCCGCTCTCCAGATGAATTTTGACAGACAGATTTTCACCCGCTAGCTGGTCAGCTTCCTGCTCGGTCTCTGCAGTAATAACAGATAATGCCAGAATAGCATGTGGCTCTCGCAGTTCTTCGGAAGGAATAAAGTTCTCCCGATAACTATGCAGTGCCTGCAGAGCAACCTGTTCATCACTATTGATAAATAGGGAAAATACATAAGGCAGACCCAGACGTGCGGCCAGCTGTGCGCTATCCGGACTCGCTCCAAGCGCGAACAGATCGGCGGGCTGCTGCGGACGCGGGCTCGCCTGAATACCGGCTAGCGGATGATCAACAGGCACACGATGATACAAATACTGGCGCAGTTCCTGTAATTTCACATCAAGCGGAGGTTGCAAGGCAGCCGCTTCACCCTGCAAAGCCCGTGTAGATCTGGGCAGACCGCCTGGTGCACGTCCAATCCCGAGTTCGACGCGGCCTGGAGCGAGTGCCGCCAGAACATTGAAGTTCTCGGCTACTTTGTAGGGACTATAATGCTGAAGCATTACGCCTCCCGAACCAAGCTTGATTTTTTGGGTATGTGCCAGCAAATACGATATCAGCACTTCCGGTGAAGAACCGGATACATTCGAGGAATCATGATGCTCCGACACCCAGAATCGGCGATAACCGAGCCTTTCTGCCAGTTGTGCCAGCTCTACTGTTCGCTGAAATGAAATTTCTGCACCTTCCTGTTCATATGTGGGCGTCTGATCCAATATTCCGACAGGTATCATCCCATGACCTCCTTTATTTTTATCCCTGTATGTGTTGTTGCATGCAGATATGTCTATGTCCAAATGCAGAATCGTAATCGGAGATTTCCTTACAGCCATTACATTAAATCGAATAATTGGGCTCAGGCATGATCCGCTGGAGAAACTGGCGCGTCCGCTCTTCCCGGGGACGCTGAAAAATCTCTTCCGGCTGTCCCTCTTCCACGATAACGCCTCCATCCATAAAGACCACACGATTTGCCACATCACGGGCAAAGCCCATTTCATGGGTGACTACAATCATCGTAATTCCTTCACGCGCTATCCTGCGGATCACTTCCAACACTTCTCCAACGAGTTCCGGATCGAGGGCAGAGGTAGGCTCATCGAACAGAATCACTTCCGGATTCAATGCCAGTGCACGTGCTATACCTACCCGCTGCTGCTGACCACCCGATAGTTGGCCTGGATAATGATCCAGTTTGCTGCCGAGCCCTACCTTTTCCAGCATACGTGCGCTGATCTCCCGTGCTTCGGAGCGGGGAATTCGCTGCACGACTGTCAATCCTTCCATTACATTTTCCAGCGCTGTCCGATGCTTGAACAAATTGTACTGCTGAAATACCATCGCAGTACGCTGGCGCAGTTGATGTATATCGCGGCGGGATGGATGTTTTCCCTGAACGGCAAGATGACCGATCCTCACTTCTCCGGCATCCGGACGTTCCAGATAATTGATGCAGCGCAGCATCGTTGTTTTGCCCGAACCGCTCGGCCCAAGAATAACGACGACTTCTCCCTTGTCGACCGTCAGATCGATTTCTTTCAGTACCTGCTGGGTACCGAATGTTTTGGATAATCCGCTAAGTTGAATCATAAAGCGCCTCCTCGCTGATAGGCGTTCAGTCTGTACTCCAGCCATCCGCTGATCCGTTCGATCAGGATCGTTAGCACCCAGAACAGAATCGCTGCGGCTATATAGGCCTCAAAGTATTTCCAGTTGTCTGCCGCAACGATTTGTGCCTGGGCATTAATTTCTACAACCGATATCGTATATGCCAGAGTTGATCCATGCAGCATGCCGATTACAGAATTAGACAGGTTTGGCAGGCTGACAGACAGTGCCTGTGGTAAAATGATTCGCCGCAGGGTCTGTATTGTAGTCATTCCGATAGACTGCGCAGCCTCCACCTGTCCTTTGTCTACTGCCTGGATGCCTGCCCGTACGACTTCGGACATGTAGGCTCCCGCCGTTATCGAAAAGGCAATCCATACAAAGCCGATCAGCGGAATCGAAGCAGATGTAAAACTCCAGCCCATTGCGGATGAGATCCCATCGATCAACACCGGCAATCCAAAATAAATCAACAGTAGATGCATGAGCATCGGTGTACCCCGGACAAAAGCCACATAACCTGCCGAGAGCTGGGACAGCACCGGAATATGGTACATCCGGCACAATGCTACTGCCGTACCAATGACCAGTCCGGCTGCTACCGAGACAAACGTAATCCACAGCGTCTCCGGCAGTGCCTGCAGCAGGCTAAGTCCTGCAGTCCAGATAAATGAAGGGTCCAGATTCATCCGCTTTTACCTCCTTTGCCAAGTAGTGGAGCCGCCCGCAGCGGACGGCGCCAGCTTGCTCTGAGCGTCTTTTCGCTCCGATGTCCGTCAAAACGGTTCACATAACGCTCCATCCACTGAAATCCCTTTTCCAATCCAAAGCTGATTACAAAATAAATTAGTGATAGCGCAATATAGGTCTCGATAAAATGCTGGGTAGCTGTACCAAGCGTCTGTGATCGACCGGTCATCTCCATCACTCCCAGTGTAAAAGCCAGTGAAGTATCCTTGAGATTGCCGATTACCAGATTACCAAACAGCGGTATCGAGATTCCCAGTGCCTGTGGTGCAATAACCCGGGTAAAGGTCTGATAGCCGCTCATTCCGATCGAATGTGCTGCTTCGATCTGTCCTCTGTCCACAGCAGCTACCGAGGCACGGATCATCTCCGAGATGAATGCTCCGCTGTTCAGCGCATAGGTAGCAATTACAAAGTACAACACGGCCAGCCGGGAGACATCGATATGAATCCAGCCCAGCACTTCAGGCAGCCCGTAATAGACGAGAAACAGCTGAATCAGAATCGGTGTTCCCCGAAAAAAGGAAACATACAGCTGGGAGAGCCGTTTCAGTACAGGAGTGTTATACAGTCTCGGCAGTGCCACAATCAGTCCGATCAGCAGGCCCAGAACAATCGAACTGCCCACGATGAGCAGTGTTATATTCAGATAGGCCATTAGTTTCGGAATAAATTCAAATACATATTGAATATCAAATCGTCTGCTCACAGTGTGCTCGCCTCCTTGGTCAGAATAGGATACATGAATATTTCTGTATTACTGGGTGACTTTGGCTTCTGCCAGCGTTTTGGTAAAGTCATCACCGAGCCATTTTTCGCTGAGCTGCTTAAGCGTTCCATCTGCTTTGATCTCGCTGACCGCCTGATCTATCTCGTCCGCCAGCTGCTGTTCATCCTTGCGGAATACAAAGTACACATTGGACTCGTTCAGTGGTTCACCCACTGTTTTCAGAGCGACTTGACCATCCGCATCGGTATTGAAGCGGTTGGCAAAATCCGTCGTAATCGTTGCATCGACACGTCCGGATACAATCTGCTGTACCGTATCATTGGCTGCACCACTCGTATAGACTATCTGGATCGCATTATTATGGGTTTTGTTGTATTGGTTCAACAGATAGGCAGCATTGCTTGTCGCGCTGGTCATTACCTTTTTGCCAGCCAGATCATCCAATCCGTGAATAGCTGTATTGTTTTTGGCGACAGCGACACGGTTCAGGAAAATGCTGTAGGGAACCTTATTGAACAGATATTTTTGCTGGCGTTCCGGGTTAGTCTCCATCTGATGAGCCACAAAATCAATCTTGCTCGTATCCAGACTTAGCAGCAGATTGGAGAATTCCATCGTTTTGAATTCAAACTCCACATCCGGCAGACGCTTGTCGATCTCCCGCACCAGCTCCACATCATAACCGGTAAGCTTGCCATTCTCATCGATAAAGCATACGTTGGGAAACGCTGTTCCTGTACCAACGATGATCTTGCGTACATTACTGCCACTGGCAGCAGCTTCTGCATTTCCATCTGTATTACCAGCCGAGCCTCCGCTCGATTCGCTTACAGAAGCGCAGCCCGATAACAGCAGCATAAGTGCTCCTACCCAGAGCGTAGTGCGTGATAATTTGCGTATAGCTTGCCTATTGATCATAGATTCTCCACCCATCCCAAATGATAGTATATAATTCGCATGTATTTAATCGGAATTAAACAAGCAGATTTCCTTTTTGTATATTAGAATCCAGTCCAGCACAGTTCATTCACTTGCTAAAGGATGGAATCCATCTGTATTTAAAAATGGACAGGTTCCTGCAGAATCCCTGACGGTCGAAAATATTCCAGTTCACGGAGCATTTCTGCCGTTACCGAAGCAATATGCAGCTGGCTTTCTTTCAGTGTAACGAGACTAGTCTGCAGCGAGATTCCTTCCAATTCAGGAAGTGGAATACGAACGAGCCGGCCTGACTGTACATCTTCCTGGACGCTCAGTCCTGGCAGCAGCGAAATGCTGGCCTGCTGCAGTACAAGTTTGCGCGCGGTCTCCGCATGATCTACTTGAAAAGCAATATCTGGTGGAACGGGCAGCGATTCAAATACACGGTGAATTCGCAACCAGTCAAGCGATCCACATTCAAAAAAAACCAGCGGTTCTCCCTGCAGAGCAGCTGCCGATCCCGGAGGATGGCTGGCAAAGGGATGATCAGCATATACATACAGTGAGATCGGATCCTCATAGGAGGATACCGTACGAATCGAAGGATTCATTACTTTGCGTACAAATGCCATATCAAGCTCTTTATTGAGCAAACGGCTAACCAGCTGATCTGTAGCTGCTGTCACTACTTTGAAGCGAGTTGCCGGATATTGCTTTTTTAACCGGGGAAACAGTGCAGGAAGAATATAGTGAGATACCGAGAGTGTACATCCAATGGTCAGCTCCTCTGGTGTTGTGCGAACCGTCTGAATCTGCTGTCTGCCTTTTTGCAGCACTTGCAGCATTTGCTGGGCATAAGGCAGGAAGCGCCGGCCTTCTTCAGTCAGCAGAATCTGCCGGCCGAGTCGCTCGAATAATTTACAGCCCAGTTCCCGCTCCAGTGACTGTATTCGTGCAGTAACAGAAGGCTGTGACAAAAACAGAATTTCTGCCGCTTTGTTGAAGCTGCCATAATGATTGATGTACACAAAAGCTTCCATATTCTCAATATTCATCGTGCATTCCCCTTTCCTATGATTATACTAACTTAACCTATGAATTAACTTGGTTTTATGTATCATAGGTGGGTGAAAAGAGCTTGTCAACGGGATTTCCTATCGAATCCAGCATGCCTATCAGCAGAATTCCTTCAGAGCCCATATACAGCAAGACTTTCTCCGACTTGTATTCATAATGGGAAAATCAAACTGCAGCATCAGGCCCCTATTATACAGGTAGGGACACTGGCCTGATGTGCACAGTCATTAGGGGCTGATTTGCCCGGAACAATCATATATACAGCTGTTGCTCAGCTATTCACAGTCCGGCGGGTATAGCGATTCTGCGGAATAGGAACACCAAGATTCTCCCGTAGCGTATCGTATTCATAATCTTCCCGGTAAATACCACGCTCCTGCAGAATCGGTACCACCTCATCCACAAACTGATGGAGACCGGAAGGCAGATCGGAATGAATAATAAATCCATCTGATCCCCGCTGTTCGAACCAGTATTGGATACGGTCTGCCACCTGCTCAGCCGTACCGATAAAATTGCTGCGAGGCGTCGCCGCCTGCAGTGCTACCTCACGCAGGGTCAGATTGCGTTCGCGAGCATCTTTTTTGATTTTATCGGTACCGCTGCGGAAGCTGTTGCTGCCGATCCCATGCAGTTCCGGGAATGGCTCATCCAGCGCATACTGGGAGAAGTCATGATGATCAAAAAAGCGACCCAGATACAGCAGTGCCTTGTCCACAGTGATCAAGCTGGCAATTTCGCGGTATCGCTCTTCTGCTTCGGCTTCAGTTCGTCCGATAATCGGTGTGATACCAGGCAGGATTTTGAGCTCATCTTCGCTTCGTCCGTAGGCAGCTGCCCGCTTTTTCACATCCTGGTAAAAAGCCTGGGCATCTTCCAGTGTCTCCTGTCCGGTAAAGACTGCATCTGCAGATTGAGCTGCCAGATTCCGCCCATCTTCCGATGATCCCGCCTGAAAAATAACCGGCTGTCCCTGCCGGGAACGTCCAATATTTAGTGGCCCCTGTACCGAGAAATACTCTCCCTGGTGATTCAGCGTATGCAGCTTGGAAGTATCAAAGAAAACACCGGTTGCTTTGTCCCGGACAAAAGCATCTTCTTCCCATGAATCCCAGAGACCTTTGGTAACTTCCAGGTATTCGGCAGCAATCCGGTAGCGTTCCGGATGGGAAGGATGCTGGGATCGGCTATAATTAAGAGCAGAACCTTCCAGTGGAGAAGTCACCACATTCCAGCCGGCACGTCCGCCGCTGATATGATCCAGGGAGGATAACTGTCTGGCAATGGTAAAAGGTTCACTATAGCTGGTAGAGATCGTTCCTACGAGGCCGATCCGTGAAGTAACTGCCGCCAATGCCGACAGGATCGTTATCGGCTCGAACCGGTTCAGAAAATGAGGCAGGGACTGTTCATTGATAAACAATCCATCCGCGATAAATACCAGATCAAACTTGCCTTCTTCTGCCTTTACGGCTTGACGCTTGTAAAACTCCAGACTTACACTGGCATCAACAGGTACCTCCGGATGCCTCCATGTGGACATGCTTCCTCCGATTCCGTGTATAATCGCTCCAAATTTAAGCTGACGCTGCTGACTCATTGCTCTCATCCTCTCTACTTATATTATTAATAGTGATCGATAGCCATTCGGCTAAACCGGAACCGATACCTCTGATTGATTTTTACCAAAAGTTATTGTTCATTGCTTGCGAGTCGAATCACTGGACTCTGCTTTCTTCCACCTGTGTACTGTTTAGCAGATACTGCAGCTTCTCCAGATCCGGCTCCAACAGAGCGGTATATTTCCCGTTGCCACCTATTTCCACGACAGGTACATGACGGATACCATACTTGGCCTCCAGCACATCACGCAGCACATCATTACCGGCGACTTCCAAATTGGTATAGGTGTACCCATTCAGTTCCAGATAGGTTTTGATTTCCTGGCAAAAGTGGCAGCCTGTTTTGCTCCAGACAATAATATGTGTAACCGGTTGGGTAATTGTAGACATTTTATTTCCCTCCTGTAGTTGTATGAATAAATGATTGCAATTCCTGTTCAGGGTCGAGCAGCTTGGCCATAAAGACAATATGCTCGCCATTATGGTTCTCATCATAAAAGGTATAATAACCACGTCGTTCGTACATCGGTGCCAACCATGGATGACGGGTTGCTGTCGCCAGCATGACTCCCGGCTGACCGTGCTTGCCGGCTATAATCTCCTGCTCCAGCCAGTTGAGTAGCTGCGCACCGTACCCTTGCCCTTTGAACCGAGGTCCAACGGCAAACCAGCGGATGAACGGCAGACTGCTCAATTCTTTCAGTCGCGGCTGATCATCCCGGTCCAGCGTGACAGTCGCGGCAATCGCTCCATTTTTGATCAGGAGATAGCATTCATGTGCGGCAATATTGTTCTGGATCATCTCCAGCGTTGCATAACCTGCCGGAAATGGAATCTGCAGTTGACGAAGCGGCTCATAGGCCTCCAGTATGACCTGCAGCAATTCCTCGGCATCTGTCCCTTCTGCCTGACGCAGGATAATATCGGACTGCTGGTGAATTGCAGCTGGGGAGTCTATAACGGAATGGACTGTATCCGTACTGCTGTTGGCAGATTTCAGATGATTATCCGACAGTTCAGTTGTTGACAAAGAAGGTTCGGTAGAGCGATTCTGCTTGGGTGCCTGATAGGCATACGGCTTGGGTCCAGTAAAAGTCATATATAATCCTCCTCAATATAAGCTTCATTTTGTAAACGTTAATATTGGGTGATCCCGAGTATTAGATGGAGAAATTGGGCTGTCTAACCATCGGCTGCGGCTGTCGATTATCCCGCTGGAGCAATCTGCCCAGAATCTGGTTCTCAAAGTGAGCAAATCCGCTGTCCCGTTCACGTGGGCGATCCAGAGTAATGCGCATATCCAGCGCAATATGTCCTTCCTCTATCAGCAGTACACGATCAGCAAGAGCAACAGCTTCACTCACATCGTGGGTGACCAGTACAATCGTCAACTCCTGCTCGATCCAGAGCCGTTCGATCAGCTGCTGCATTTCGATACGTGTCAGTGCATCCAGTGCGCCGAGAGGTTCATCCAGTAGCAGCAGATCCGGACGACTAGCCAGTGCCCGTGCCAGAGCGACACGTTGTTTTTGTCCACCGGAGAGTATGCCCGGCCATTCCTTTTCGCGGTCAGCCAATCCTACCTGTGCCAGTGCTTCACGGGCGGTATGTCTGTTTTTATCCGGAATGCCCAGCCTTACATTATCCAGCACTGACTTCCATGGCAGCAGCCGGGATTCCTGAAACAGAAACCGGGTTGACCGCCGTCCGTCAGCTCCTGCTGCCGAAGAACCTTTGGTATCGCGATCGATACTGATCTGTCCGCTGGTCGGCTGCTCCAGACCAGCGATCAGACGCAGCAACGTGCTTTTGCCACAGCCGCTGCGTCCGACAATCGCTACAAACTCTCCCCTCCCGATCGTAATATCTACCTGCGACAAAATCTGCCGCTCTCCAAACCGTTTACCAATATGATCCACATGCAGAAAAGCTGCCTGGTCCACTGTCATTACTTTTCCTCCTTTGACTGTTTATTTGCGGGATAGTACCGGATTCCAACGCAGCCAGCGCTTCTCCAATAGCTTGGCCATACTGTCGGATAGCTTGCCCAGCAGAGCATACAGCAGAATACTCAGTACAATGACATCCATCTGCATGAATTCCCGTGCATTCATCGCCATATAGCCAATTCCGGCATCTGCTGCCACGGTCTCGGCTACAATCAGGGTCAGCCACATAATACCGAGTGCATAGCGGATACCGACCAGAATCGATGGCAGTGCACCCGGCAGGATGATATGAGTATACAGCGCCAGACGACTCAACCCGTACACCTTGCCCATTTCTACGAGTCCGCGATCTACCGAACGAATACCGTGGAATGTATTAAGATATACCGGGAAAAATACACCCAGCGATACGAGAAACAGCTTGGCTTCCTCACCGATTCCGAACCAGACAATGACGAGCGGAATTAACGACAGATGCGGAATATTGCGAATCATCTGGATAGATGAATCCGATATTTTCTCCCACAGCTGTGAGATACCATTGACGACGCCGAGCAGGAAGCCCAGTCCACCTCCGATTGCAAATCCACTCAGAGCACGGCTTGTACTGACAGCAATATTCTCAACCAGTTCACCTGTACCGAGCAACCGGATCAGTGCACGAAATACTTCTACCGGTGTTGGCAGAATATTACCGGCAATCCATCCGTTAGCCGTCAGCAACTGCCAGCCGATAAGCAGTAGTAGTGGCAGTCCAAACGGCAGCAGCCGATTTAACCAGGGGCTCCTTAGAAAAGCATTATCATCCGTACTGTAGCGCTTTCGGGTCGAAACAATAGAAGTACCAGATTCACGATTTACGTCAGGTTCCCCGGCTGTATGAAGTGCAGCCTGATCCTGAATCGGTGGAGCTATACTTTTTGAGGACACACTATAACCTCCTTTGCGATCTGATAATGGGGCTGCAGTTATTATTTGTTGGTGGATAGACCCGAGCTGAAGGCATCGCTCCAAAACGTAGACACTTTAACCGGTTGGTACAGCACGCCTACCTTGCTGAATGTATCTGCTACATCCTGCTCCGAACGGATGGTCTCTGCAGAAGCGGCAATGATACGACTATGACGCTGGGCTTCTCCTTCCTGCAGGGTTTGCAGTGCCTGCTCTACCGGCTGATGAGTAGCATCTGCCGTAATCTGCGCCCATTCCTGCAGATGACTGCGGGACCATTCGTGGAACTGATTGATCCGTTTCAGATAATCGGCAATCGCTTT
Organism: Paenibacillus shenyangensis; assembly: GCF_000346635.1. Taxonomy (NCBI): domain Bacteria; kingdom Bacillati; phylum Bacillota; class Bacilli; order Caryophanales; family Paenibacillaceae; genus Paenibacillus; species Paenibacillus shenyangensis. The sequence continues at coordinate 64,298 of NZ_AOIG01000007.1, read as the reverse complement.
CTGCTGGGCGCTGTCTTTGATTGCACTGTCCGATACATTAACGAGAAAGCTGCCTGACAGAATGTCCTTGGCGCTGGCAATGGTTATGGCGTCTTTCTGGTGAGCAGAAATAATGGCATTGCCATAGCTTGCAAGAGCGTCAACTTTACCGCTGATCAATGCGCTCAGACCATCTGCTGTGGATAGCTCTACCGCATCAATATCCTGCCAGCGTAATCCTGCTTCCTCCAGCATTTTGAGCAGAAAGTAATGAGCCGTTGTATTTTTGACAAAAGCGACTTTTTTGCCTTTAAGATCTGCGACACTTTGAATTGGGGAACCCTGCGCCACTACAACTTCCTGATTTAGTGTATTGCCTTCCTGTACCGCAACCACTTTGAATCCCCCACCACCAGCTGCCTGCGAAGCAAAAATCGGCGGAATTTCGCTTGTAATACCAAAATCGACTTGTCCGGCTGCCATCGCTTCCAGGATCAGATTGCCTCCCTGGAAGACACTGTATTCCACATGGTAAGGTGTATCATCCAACCCTGCCGCCTTCAATCCTTCCTCCAGATTACCCCACCCTGTCTGACCGACACGGATCGTTACTTCTCCCGCAGCAGCCGCTTCACCGGGTGAGGATTCATTCGTTTTGCCCGAACAGCCTGATAGGAAGATTAACAGACTAAAACATGTAAACAGGAATATAGTAGTGTTTGTACGTTGTTTCAAGAATCATCACCTTTTCTTGTTTAATAGGGTCCGTGTATATATCGTATATAGATTGAAATAAAACGATCTAGCGAGCCGTTGTACTTCCAAGTACGTTTTGCTTCCCCTTCGCTGTCGAGGCGATTAACTGCTCTCCCAGCTCATCCGCCTCAAGAATGGCACGAGTAACTGCTTCGGGATGAACTGCAAAGGTCAGATGATGATCAGCTCCTTCACGCAGAGTCAATCCTTTGGCAATCTGTCTGGCTGCCTGCTCCCGATCGCCCTCAATACCCAGCTGTTTCAATGTCACCGGCAGATCCAACTGATGTAGCAGCGAAGCCAGCCGGTGCAGCTCCGAGTATTCCTTTTGCTCCAGCTGCCACTGGGTAAGCAGTCCAAAAGCTACCTTTTCCCCATGCAGACTGCGATGAGTATCTTCCAGCCGGGTCAGGCTGTCATGCAATCCATGAGCAATAGCCGCGTGTACTGATCCATCCTGAATACTTCCGACCAGACCAGCCAGTACGATAATGGCATCTGTGACTTGTATAAATCCAGGCGTTATCTGCTGCCGAGGAGACTGTTCGTACACATCCAGTGCATGCTCTTCCAGAATCTCCAGCGCTAGTCGGGCAGTAGCAACACTGCTGCGCAGCGCCAGACTGGAATAATTGCCACTGAGATTCACTGCAAATTCATGCCATTTGACCAGCGTATCCCCTATGCCTGCTGCCAGATACCGGGCAGGTGCTGCCGCCAATAACGCTGTATCGGCAAGTACCAGATCGGGTGAGCGACGCAGCGGCCAATATCCGGCTGCCTGTCCCCGTTCATCATACAGAACAGTCAGTGCCGACCAGGCTGCACAGGTAGCTGGAATCGTCGGAATTGTTACTACCGGGAGCCCGGCTTGTTCGGCGACTGCTTTGGCCAGATCCAGTACTTTGCCGCCACCTGCACCAATAATCAGATTTACTTGAACTTTACGTGCTATACCCGTATAAGCCTGAATTACTTCACGGGTACACTCTCCCTGAAAAGGCTGCAAATGATAATTCACCCCTGCCTCGTCCAGCGCTGGGAGCAGATGAGGTGTAACTTTCTCCAGCGCCGTATGACCACCGATAAGGAGGGCATTGCTGCCAAGAGCCCGAATATGCGAGCCGCTGACAGCCAGCAGATGTGGCTCATTCAAGTATATCGATGGAGCTTTGATGATTATCATGTACAGCACCCCTTTGATTGTTAATAAAATGTAATCCTTGCAAATCATCACTTTTATTCATATCCGATAATTCCGACCATTTAAGTTGGTTAAAACTTGAATAAAGTCTAGCATCTGCTCCTCCAGAGCGCAATGCATCTGCTAATCAATAAATTCTATACATATATCAAAAGGTTCTATCTATACAGCTATCCTCTGCTCCATCTGGAGGTGGAGAACACCTGGGACCAAATCCATCCAACCACCGATGAAGCGAATGTTGCTGCCGATTATACTGGAATTAACTTCATGATTGGAGGGATAATTATCCGCTCCCACTGCTGATAACTCCTATCTCCCCATCTACAGAAAGAGAGTGATCCTATGGCCAGAGTCAAGGAAGTACGTCCTATTCAACTATTCTTGCTGCCGGCAATTCTGCTGTATGCTGTATCTCCCCAGATTCAGCCTATGCTGTCAGGCGGTCTGATCATGGAAATTATATTATTTGTCAGTATCAGTATCGGCGCCATGATTGGCTGGATTCGTTCCCGATACCATACTGTTCATCAGGACCCTATAAATGGTAAAATTGTAACAAGATCTTCTATTACCAGTATGATTATTGTGCTTGTACTGATTGCTGTACGTGTATTCACCGGTTATCTGATCGATTCGGGTTATCTGCTGCCCCATCATAGCGATGCAGCCACATTGATATCCAATAGTCTGCTGATTATAGCACTGGCCAATGTTGTTACCACCCGCATCATGATTTATCTTGATTACAACCGGCTGATTCATGGTATCTGATAGCTTCAGCACAGGGTACTACTGCGGGAAGGAATTAATCGTATGGATAATCTGAACAGGCTGATGGGTAACCACTCGCTGGTATTCCGTCTTTCTGTGACCATCATTATGATGTACAGCTGCTTTACTATCTATTTTCGGGAGTCCTTTTTTATCTGGTCGATCTATACGGTGACCATGCTGATTTTTGTCATCCTGACATGGGCTCCCCTCAAGCTTCATCCGATTTTTATTATCACATTCAGTCTATTTTTGTATGTCATGATGTTCGTTAATGAACGCATGGCCAATGCGCCTGCCAACTTTTTGGCTCTGCTGTGGGTATGGTTTGCTATTCTTTGTACCATTTCGGTCCGTGAGAAGAGTATTGCTTCCTTTTTTGCCCTTTTAACCGGTGTACTAATGCTGATTGCAGATTATGATCGTGGATTTCCTTATTCCATGCTGATCTCGTTGGTAAGTATTTATTTTGGCGTACATAGTATTTACCGGTATATCTCGGTGCTCCGCATTAATAGTGAACAGCTACAGGAACTGGAGACCGTGCATAATGAATTGAAGCATGCTCATAACGAACTGCAGGAGAATGCGCTACAATCGATCCGCTATGCAGCCCTGGCCGAACGAACACGTATCGCAGGCGAGATTCATGACGGACTTGGTCATCATTTTACTTCCCTGATTGTACAACTGCAGGCACTGAAATGGATGATTCGGCCTCATCCCGAGCAGGCAGAGCATACCGTGAATCAGCTGCTGGACGTTTCCCGTCAGGGACTGGCCGAAGTACGCAGCGTAGTGAGAGACTGGTCGGTCAGTGAACGTGGAGTCAGTGAACTGCATACGCTCGCTTCCCAGGTCGCAGAGCGTTCGGGATTCACACTGAATTTCCAGGCGGATGCAGCCGACTCCCAGTGGGGCGAAGCCGTCGATGGTATTCTGTATCGTATCTTGCAGGAATCACTGACCAATATCGTTCGCCATGCCGAGGCCTCGGTCGTAGACGTGACGATCAATCAGCTGGGCGACCAGGTGATTATGCATATTGCCGATAATGGAGTGTACCGCGAGGACACTCCGTTAATTCACGGCTTTGGTCTGCAAAATATGATTCGGCGCTGCGAGCAGCTGCAAGGTAAATGTACGTTCCGGGCACGCGAAGGTGGTGGCCTGATTGTAGAAGCCCGCCTGCCCCTTTCATTTGCAATACATCATGAACAACAAAGGAGTATGCCATGAACCAGCCTAACCGTCCTATTCGTATTATGCTGGCCGATGACCAGTCATTGATCCGTCAGGGAATCCGCTATATTCTCGATCTGCAGCCGGATCTGCAGGTCGTTACCGAGGCATCTACCGGCGACGAAGCTGTCGCGCTTACCGGTGAATATCAGCCAGATCTGATTCTGATGGATATCCAGATGCCGGGTATGACCGGTATCGAAGCAACACGTGCTATTTTGCAGCAGCGTCCGGAGATCAAGATTGTGCTGCTGACGACTTTTGATGTACAGGAATATGTGATCGATGGAATTCGCGCAGGCGCATCCGGCTATCTTCTTAAGGATATTGATATGAACGAAATGATTCAGGGAATTCGTTCAATCTGTGCAGGTGGAGCCATTTACAATACCACGACTGCCGGCAGTGCACTCGTTGAACTGCTCGGCCGCCCTTTATCTGTACAAAATGGGGACGACTCGTCTGTCGCTGCTATGCCATTGACCGAACCGCTTACCGAGCGCGAGTTGGAAGTTCTGCAGGCTGTCGCCTATGGCAAACGCAATTTTGAGATTGCTGCCGACCTGTACGTCTCCGAAAGTACCGTCAAAACCCATGTACATAATATTATCCAAAAACTTGGGGTCAAAGACCGTACACAGGCGGCCGTAGTCGCTATACGGCAGGGAATTGTTACCTGAACAAGGTGCCTACTTTCCCTAATAGAATCGTACACAAAAAGCCAGACAAAACCGAGGAAATCATTTTCCGGGTTCTGTCTGGCTTTTCTTTTACAAAACGGGTCATTATACAAAGCATTCAATGTTTAAAATTTAACATTCAACATGTAAAACTCAACATCTAACATTCAATATCCAACACGCTGCTAACGGTTTATCCTTTGACCGAACCTGCAGTCAGACCGGTTACAAAGAATCGCTGCAGGAATACAAATAGAATAACCATCGGCAGTGCTGTAATCACGACACCTGTCAGCAGCATGGTGTAATCCGTAACATACTCGCCCCGGAATTGCATCAGTGCGAGCGGCAGGGTTAGCTTCTCCGTACTATTCAACAGCATGAGCGGAATCAGCAGATCATTCCATACCATTACGAACAGGAATGCCGCGGTCGCCGAGAGCGATGGACCGGATAAAGGCAATACCAGACGCCAGTATATTTTCCACTCACCGGCTCCATCCATACTTCCCGCTTCCATCATTTCCTTGCTTAGCATCTCCATAAATCCGGTTAGCGTGAATACCGTCAGCGGTAGCAGTCCGGCAGCAGTTACGACCGTCAATGCAGTCAGGCTGTCCGACCATCCAAGCTGACGCACCAGTGAATACAGCGGTAGCATAATAACCTGTGACGGAATGATCAGTCCGGCTACAAAGTAGGCAAAAGCGAATTTGCCCAATCTGCCGCCCAGACGCACAATGGCGTAAGAAATCAGACTTCCAAGGAATAATACAATCACTACTGTAAACAGAGTGACCCTCGCACTGTTCCAAAAATATTGCAACATGGGCTGAGCATCAAAAATATGAATAAAGTTCTGCAGACTCCATGTATCCGGCCAGCCCAATGGATTCGCATAAAAAGCCTGGCTCGTTTTAAACGAAGATACGACTACAAAATACAGTGGCGCTGCAACCAGCAGCCCGTACAAAATCATGATGATACGTCCAACCCATTTCATTGCAGCAGCTCACCTCGTTTTCCTGTAAAATATCCAATCATCCTCTTGCTCCTTCCTGGCGCAATGCTCTGAACTGGAAGAACGTCAGAATACCCAGCAGTACCAGGAAAATCATGGATCCGGCAGATGCCAGTCCGAAGGAATAATTGGAGAACGCCAGATGATAAATATATGTCGTCAAAATCTCGGTCGCATAGTTCGGTCCGCCATCTGTCATGACGAAGATCAGATCGAACGCTTTGAACGACTGAATCGTCGTATACGAGATGACGATTGCTGCCGATGGCGCGAGCAGCGGCCATGTGATTTTGCCGAAAATCTGCAAACGGTTGGCGCCGTCAATACGAGCGGCTTCCATCAATTCACCCGGAATTGCATGCAATCCGGCAATAAAGATAATCATCATCTGTCCGGCATGTGCCCAGATCTGTACAAAGGCGATCGCATACAGCGCAATCTTCGCATCCCCTGTCCAGCTGCCCATCAGACTATCCAGTCCTGCACTCTGAAGCGACATATTCAGCAAACCGATCGAAGGATCGTAAATGAATGACCAGATCAATCCTACCGATACCGATGACAGAATAGCCGGGAAAAAGTACAATGCACGGAAAACAACATGTGTGCGGCTGTTCTTGGCAAGTACAAGTGCCAGTACCAGCGAGATAACCGTCTGCAGCACGACCACAACGACCATGAATTTGATATTATTCAGAAATGCCTTGCGGAATGTAATGCTGTCAAAGCTGTCTTTGTAATTGTCAATTCCCACAAAATTGTAGGACGGCGATACACCGTCCCAGTTGGTAAAGGAGTAGAACAATCCCGATAAAGCCGGGTATACGAACAGGCCGGTGTACAGCAATATTCCAGGAAGCATAAACAGCCATAGTAATTTACGATTAATCATAAGCGTTACCGTATCCCTTTACTTTATCTTTTGATACCTGTGATACATGGAGCAAATCATCAGCAGAACGTATTAACGTCCGATCTGCTGATCAATAATAGCCTGTGCGTCCTGAGCTGCCTGTTCTGGTGTAGCACCACCCAGAACCGCCTGGATCGAGTTGGTCACAGCCTTTTGATTCTCGGCATTTACAATTGTATAACGAGGCTGGAATACTGTTTTCTTATCTGCCCATTCCTGAGCGATATTCAGTTCCTTGCTATCATACTTGATATCCTTAAGTGTTACATTTTGTCCGGTTTCATTAGCATATTGAGCAGCAATATCCGGCTGGCTCAAGAATTCAACGAATTTCTTCGCTTCTTCCGGATGTTTGGAGCGGCTGTTGACAGCCAGCATAAATGTACTTGTATGCACGCCTTCATATTTGGCCTGATCCGCCGATACAGTGATCGGTGCGAGTAGTCCCTGCTGCAGCTCCGGATTCTGCTTGGCATTCTGGCTCAGTTGATAGGAACCACTGGCGAGCATGGCGGCTTTACCCTGAATAAACAGTGCACCTGCTGCCGGATCTTTGGTACCTAGAGAGTTTGGTTGGAAGAATCCTTTATCATTCAGTTCTTTGAACTCAGCCAGTGTTTTCACCCAGAATTCATCGGTCAGCTTGGCTTGTCCTGCTTCGACCTTGGTGAAAATATCTTCGCTCGGTTCATTATTCATTACCATCGTGTTCATCAATTGTCCGGGTCCAATATCGCCACCGGCAAAGGCAATCGGGATAATTCCGTTATCTTTGAGGGTCTGGCAGACTTTGAGGAAGCCCTCCCAGTCCTTCGGTGGAGTCAAACCATATTTTTCAAAAAGGGCTTTATTATAAATTGGCATATTATACACGAGCTGATAAGGTACAGCCCATTGTTTGCCGTCTTGACTGCCTGCTTCGATCAGATTTGCATTATAATTTTTAAGGAATGATTCACCGGACAGATCCGTGAACAGACCTGCTTTGGCAAGTGCGGAAAATTGTGCACCCGGGAAAGAAGCGAATACATCCCCTACCGATCCATCAGTCAATTTGGCTTGAGCCGTTGTTTGATACTGATCGGAAGTGAGCGTTTGCATATCGACGACAATATTCGGGTTCTTTTGCTCAAAAGCATCAATGATCTTCTGGAACGTCTGCGTATCTTCCCCGCGCCAGTGGAGGAAACTGATTGTTACTTTGCCATCGGCTGCCTGATCAGATCCACCTCCGCATGCGGATAACACTCCGGTAAGCGCAAGTACCATAACAAGCAGTAAAGCCAATCTTGTACGTTGATTTTTCATGAATCATCCTCCATTTTCGTATCGTCAATGAACATATCGGGATTATCTATGTAAATTAACTAAAGTTAAAATATCCCCATTAATTTAGTAGGAATACCGTGATTTAAATCATAGCAAAAATGAAGATTATCAAACAATGTCATTTTGTGCTGTTTTTATTTGTCAAAATGTGTTGTATAATGATAGGGTACCTATTTAAACAGAAAGGATGAATACGAACGGATGGCAAGTGATATCATTTTTCAAGCCGAAAGAGAAAGCTTGGAGCGTTTTATGCTTTCTACTTCTTCTTTTATACAAACCGGTGGACTGTGGATTACACAGGCAGGTCGCTACTCTCTGGAACCTGGCTGCAGGAGGTTATTTGCCACCAATCCTACCTGCTTCTGGATAGCTAATCGGCAGGGTGGCATGATCATCAAAAACGGTCATAATTATGTACTTGGAACAAATAATATATGGTGTATGTCTTCCATGGCCACCATTGAATATATCAATAATACCGATGAACCTCTTGAAACTTACTTTGTAGGCTTTACTGGTCCCCAGGCGGATCTGCTGATCCAGGAAAGCAATATGCAGGACGGATATAGCGAACTCAGTACCGAGCTTTTCGATCAGATGATTGATTATTATAATCTTATATTAAACACGAATCAGCGTTCTGATACCTTTAGTGCTGAACTCCGTCGTTTGGAGGTATTATTCGGTATGTTTGCCATGCTGTCTGCTAACCAGGCAGCACGTATTGATTACACACCTACCAAGGAACCTGTGCCCTGGATGGAGCAGGCAATTGAGTATATTCATGCCTATTTCGACAAAGGACTCACTGTTACTCAGGTTGCGAATTATGTCGGTATTCACCGTACTCATTTCAGCAAGCAGTTCCATGAGAAATACAGAACTCCACCTGCCGAATATATCCGCAGTCTCAAGATGGAAAAAGCCCGTCGGCTGCTGTCGGATACCAATGACTCTTTGGCCGAGATTGCTTTTGCAGTGGGCTATCCCGATGTATTTTCTTTTTCCAAGGCATTCAAAAAGCACAGCGGGTTTACTCCCAAGCGTTATCGTCTGCATAAATTCTGATTATTCCTTGTTCTTTTGTATGACGATGTAGTGCAAAATAATGAAAAACGAATCATAAGACATGCCTTATAAAATTCGCAGCAAAAGTAACCAGCATAACGTGCATAATAAAAATCCCCGCTACCACACAGGTCGATATCGATCCTGCTGGGGTAACGGGGATTTTATTGTATCTATTTCGTACAAACTACATGGATGGTGCAATGATAATCTGTTCAAACAGCGACTGTACATATTCCAGTGCTTCCAGCTCATCCTTGCCGCGTGTAGTCAGGCAGATCTCGGTGTTTGCCGGGATGATAGTCAGCATCATGCCGAGCAGACTTTTTACATCGACCTCTCTGCGGTTGGTGTCAGGACCAAAGGATACGCGAATATCGGAAGCAAAGCGTGATGCTTCGTTGGCGATGCGCAGCAGATGTGCGCGATCCAGATTACTTTGAACGGTGAATTGATGTACTCTCATGTTCTCATATCCTCTCTCGTGTTGGCATAATGGGTACTGATCCATTTGTGAGCTGCCTGTTGAACGATTAGGAAACGTCTATTGTAACGAATAGGCAACAGGAACGTAAAATCTGCTCCTTGCCTGGAAAGTTGTAGGAAAAATATAACCGCTTTAACAATTCAACAAGCTATATATAGTTTACATTTACCTATTTTATCGGCAAATGATAGCCAACATTCACAAATTATCTCAAGTAAATATGCCATGATCATTTTCATGAAAATTATAGTTGTTACAGAATAAATGCAGGGGTATTTCGGCACCAAAATACCCCTGCCATAGTAGGCAGAGGCTTTTGGATCGTGCGAGGTGCCGTATGATTCCATTTACTGCAAGGTCACATCTTCATACCAGGTCAATTCATCTTTCGCTTCATTTTGAAGCGTAAGCATTACTTTTCCTTGTTCTCCACTGTGGCTCTGATTATAAATAAAACCAAAATTACGCTGGTCACTGCTTGCAAAAAATCCGTCCTTGCCGTTCTTGCCATTTTGTACAGCCTGATCGAACGTGGCTGTCTCATTGGAATTGGCAGACTGCCATTCCATATTGCTTACTTTGTATCCCTGCGGTAAAGATTCTACACGCAGAAACAGCTGACCAGGTCCTTGTTGAACGGTACTGATCTTCAGTTCCTTGGTCTCCGGCGTTAATTGTGGATTGGCATTATTGCTTGTGCCTTTATCCGTACCGGTATCTGTATTGCCTGTTCCTGTGCTGCTATTGTTTGAACTGCCGGTTGTTCCGGTCGTGCTATCGGGAGCAGTACTTCCACTACCGGTCGTACTGTCTGCCGATCCGGTAGTGCCGGTATCAGAACCGTTATTAATACCCATATCCGGTGCTGTCGTGCCGGCACCACCTGGCTGAGCTTCTGTACCATTATCGGCCGCATTTTCACTTGCTGCCGGTGGTTGCACGGGCTGATCCTTGTCGGATGAACAGGCGCTGACGAGGACAATCATCAGCACGAGTCCAGTGCCAAGCATCCATTTGGATAAGCGATTCATAGTTATTCCTCCACTCTACAAGGCTGTTATTTCAGTTGCAGACGGTGAGCCGCATGCAGTGTAGGACCTACATAGCGGTTCAGCGGAAATCCATTGGAGATCGCCTGTGTGATGAAGTTTTTGGCATCGCTGTAGGCATCCTTCACAGAGAGACCTTTTGCCAGACCTGCCGTAACAGCTGCCGAAGTCGTGCATCCCGCACCATGCGTATAATCGGTAGCAATCGCGTCTACTTCAAACCAGTCAAAGCTCTGACCATCATACAGCAGATCCAGCGCTTTGCCTTCTTTGACTTTACCACGTGTTTTGATCAGTACATGCTTGGCACCACGCTCATAGATACGAACTGCTGCTTCTTTCATCTGTTCTTCCGTCGTAATTGGACCGGTCTTCGCCAGTTGGGAAGCTTCAAACAGATTCGGCGTAACCAGATCGGCTCCCGGAATCAGTAGCTCCAGCATCGCTTCGGTATTTTCTGGCTGAAGCACTTCATCCGTACCTTTGCAGACCATAACCGGATCGATAACAATACGATTCAACGGATAACGCTTGAGATAGCTGGCTACCAGCTCAATAATCTCGACCGAACCGAGCATCCCTGTCTTCATCGCATCGAATCCGATTCCTTCCAGCACGGTACGCATCTGCGCTTCTACTACGTTCAATTCTACGGGGAATACCTGATGATTCCACGTCTCCGGTTCCATGGCTACGATGGTTGTCAGCACCGTCATACCATAAACGCCTAATTCCTGAAAGGTTTTCAAATCCGCTTGAATTCCTGCTCCGCCGCTTGTGTCCGAGCCGGCTATCGTTAAGGTTTTTGGTATTGTCATGTGTGTAATTCTCCTTCGCATAGAGTCCCTTTATTTTAGCACAACCTGACATGAGAATACATCCTTTTCATGAAAAGGATATGTAAGTTTCAGCTTATTCATTCTTCTGCTTGTTGTGCTTGTACAAAATCATAATGTACCCCTGTCAATTCTTCGGATACTGTCCATAGTTTGGCTGCAGTCCCGTAATTCACCTTGTGTTCAAAGGAAATATCATGGTGCGGATATCCCTTTCGGCTGCCCGGTCCATCAGGACCAATAAATTCGCCGCCAATCAGGGAAGACTCGGTTGCTGCATATAAGGTAGGCAGGGCTCCAAATGCTGCGGTCTGGCTGAACAATCCCCAGACAAAACGAACCGGCCAGATCGCCTGCTTGCCCGAACCACGCGAGACCAGATTGGTATTGGCAATCCCCGGATGACAGCCCACACTTATCGTATCTGCGCCTGCCTCGGTCAGTCTTTTTTGCAGTTCCTTGGCAAACAGCAGATTCGCCAGTTTGCTCTGACAGTAGAATTTGCCGGCACTGTAGCCGATTCGTCCATCCAGATTATTAAAATAAATATAGCCTGTTCGCGCTGCAATACTACTGAGCGTTATGATTCGTGAACCTGGTGTAGCGAGCAGCAGCGGCAGCAGATGACTGGTAAGTGCAAAATGTCCCAGATGATTGCTGCCAAACTGCAGTTCAAAGCCCTGCTTTGTTTTCTGGTAAGGCGGAATCATGACACCTGCATTATTGATCAAAATATCGAGGGAGTCGTAGCGGCTCCGATACAGATCGGCAAATTCACTGACACTGTTCAGGTCAGCCAGATCAAGCGGCATTACCTCTACCTGTGTATGCGGATAACGCTGTCTGATCTGCGCAGCTGCTTGCTTTCCTTTATCCGCATTACGTATAGCCAGCACTAATGCAGCTCCTTTGGCAGCCAGTTCCAGAGCCGTCTCCAGTCCCAGTCCTCCGCTCCCTCCTGTGATAATTATGCGTTTACCGGTTTGATCCGGTATCTGATTCGCTGTCCACTGCTGACCCATCCCTGTTCACTCCATTTCGTGATCTGATGACTGCTGTTCATAATACTTGCTCATTTCAATAATCATCGCGCCCATCCGTTCATTCTCCGGGGCGATAATACGTTCCACGCCTTGCTGCCGCAGCGCTTCGGATGTTACTTTACCTACCGACACAGCCAGTATGCGTGAAGCCAGCGCTTCGCGCAGCAAAACCGTATATCCATGTTCTGCCGCATCTGCGAACAGATTGCGTACCTGCACCGCTGTCGTAAAGCAAATCGCATCTATCCGGCTTTCTGTAATCTCTTGTCGAAGCTGATTAAGTGTCTCGGGTTCAGGCCCCAGATTCTGATAAGGAAGTAGCGTATGCACAGATGCCGCACCTTTTTCCTGTAAAAAGCGCACGAGCTCCGGTGCCGGATCGCCATGCAGCTGTACCCAGATATTCTTGCCTTCAAGACCGATCTGCTGCAGCTGCTCTTCCAGTCCTTTTACCGTACCATCCGAATCCCGTACATCCGGAGCCAGATCTTTGGCTTTGAGTGTATTGTAGGTTTTGTAACCACGGATAGCGATATTCGCCTGACGAACAGCCGCGGTAAATGCTTGACCCATTTCAAGACGCTCGGCGGCTTCGAACAAAGCATTTGCTCCAATACCTGTGGTGAAGATTACCCATTCTGGCTGTTCTTTAATAAAACGACGCAGCTCCTGCTCCATTTCCTGCTCTTTGAACAGGGTGATCCCCTGCAGTGAACGCACTTCGGCATGACCACCCTGGCGCTCAATCAGCGAACTCATTTCCTCCAGCTTACGTGAACCTGCGATAATTACCTTTTTCCCGTCCATAGCCTTTGTCATGTTTATCCCCCTGTATCGCTCTGTATATCCTTTTTACCCCATTTTACTTTTACATTATAGCTGGCTAATCTCAGCTTGGTCGGTCAACGCTGAATTGCTGCGCCAAGCCTGCATAGTTGTTGCCTGCAAGACGTGCCACAGGCTTTAGCTGCTCGGTGAGAATATACATATGATCATGGTCGATTACCGTTTCGTCAAAATGGTAACAGAGAACACGCACTAGCAGCAGATCCTGTACGATGATTCCCTCATCATTGGTAATGGCTACATGCTGATCGAGCTGGCATTCATAACGTACCAGAGCTTCACGAATTCCCGGTACAGCCACTTTGTCACTCGGTAGAGTGTGTAGATCTGTCAGATCGAGTTCACTCTGATCCGGTGGCAGACTGGCTGCTGTATGATTCATCTGCTCGGTCATTTCTTCATGAACAATATGGATAACCAGTTCCTTGCTGTTCATAATATTGCGCGTGGTATCTTTCATCTGTCCCTGTTTACGAGCAATGGAGACCGATAGAATCGGAGGATCGGAAGCTACAATATTGAAATAGCTAAAAGGAGCAATATTGAGCACCCCTGTTTCCGAGAGGCTGGTGACCATAGCAATCGGTCTTGGGACAACCGAGCCTGTGAGCAGCTTGTAATTTTCAATGGTAGAGATAGATTCAGCGTGTATAGTTATCATATTTATTCCTCCTCGGATAGTAGAGTTTATTTTCTTTACTATATCCTAAATGATACGCAAAGACGATGGATATGCACTACCAAACAGGCAATTTTGGCATTACATCTATTATTTATACATTATATACGACATGCATACAGTAATAGATCTTACCCTTATCCATAATAGATGTTTGTATACTACCTGCAAGTAGGACAGTATGACTCAGCCAATAAAGGTATAATCAAATGCCCCGTCACTCCTGTTAAGAGATGACGGGGCATGGATAGATCTACCGGCATAACCGGTTTAGAATATCAGATTGTTCAATAGCCGGATTCGCTCAGACTCGAACGTATTCAAAGCTTTTATCAAATCATTATCAGTCTGTTCCTATTAATGCATAGGACCTTGTCCAGCTTGTTTACCGATCTGTACACGACTTACAAAGAAAGAACATACCAGACCCAATACTGCCAGTACAAGAGCAAAAACAAAGGCATGCTGTATACCGGTAGTGAAGCCAGCCATTTGATTCTCCGGACTTTGTGGATTGGCTACACGGCTCAGGTAACCGCTCTGTCCAGCACTCAAAATGCTGACTGCCAGTGCAGTACCGATAGCACCTGCCACCTGCTGCAATGTATTCATAATAGCTGTACCATGCGGATAATACTCACTTGGCAGTTGATTCAGGCCATTGGTCTGTGCAGGCATCATGATCATGGAGATACCGACCATCATGAACAAATGCATGGCAACGATCATACCGACCGGTGTATTGGCATTGATGCCTGTATACATAAACAGGATCACTGACACGACGGCCAGACCAATAATAACGAGCCATTTGGGACCAAATTTATCGAACAGTCGGCCCATGATCGGTGACAGCAGCCCGTTGAGCAGACTACCTGGCAGCAGTACAAGACCTGCTGCGAGTGCTGTCAGTGCCATCCCCTGCTGCAGATACATAGGCAGGATCAGCATGGATGACAGAATAATCATCATACAGATGAAGACCAGGATCAAGCCAATAGTGAACATTGGATAACGGAATGCCCGTAGATTCATAACCGGTTGTTCCATACGCAGCTGACGGATACTAAATATCAGCAGCGATATTCCACCGATCAGCAGAGCAGCAATAACGACCGGACTCGTCCAGCCGCCGCCTTGTCCATGGCCACCAGCACTACTGAATCCATATACGATACCGCCAAAGCCCAGTGTGGACAGAATAATCGACAGGATATCGATTTTTGGCTTAGTCAATTTGGAAATGTTCGGCAGGAATAATAATCCGCAGACGAGAGAAATAATAAAGAACGGCAGCGAAATCCAGAAGATCCAGTGCCATGTCAGATTAGCCAGAATCAGACCAGAAATAGCAGGTCCACTCGCTGGTGCGAACATGATAACAAGTCCGATCAATCCCATAGCCGAACCACGTTTCTCGATGGGGAAAATAACCAGAATGGTATTAAACATCAATGGAAGCAGTAATGCTGTACCTACCGCCTGCAGTACGCGTGCTACCATTAATATTTCAAAACTTGGTGCCATTGCAGCTACAATCGTGCCTGCAATCGAGAAAATAAGTGAAGTCGTAAATAATTGTCTGGTAGAAAACCATTGCAGCAGCAGTCCTGAAATAGGTACCAGAATACCCATTACAAGCAGATAACCGGTAGTTAACCATTGAATCGTCGTCGGTCCTACCTCCAGCAGTTTCATAAGCGGTGTAATGGCCACGTTTAGCGCTGTTTCACTGAATAATCCGATAAATCCGCTTAACAGCATGGCGAACAAGATCGGCAGTACTTTGTATTGTTTGGTTTCTTGTTGGTCCTCTACTGGACCTGTCTTCATGGGTACGTCCACGATCCCATCCTCCTTTGATCTCTCTCTGTTTTGTTTTGTTTCGTTTAGTGATTCATGCTTGCGCTCTTCATAACAACAGACAAATAATCCGCTGCTGTGAGCATCGGTTCCTTACTCTGATTGGTCAGACCAATAATCAGAGCCCCCTCCATCATCGAGATCATCAGCAGTGCAGCCTCTTTTGCTTTTTGCTTGGAAGCTCCCTCCTGTTCGAGATGTTCCGCAATAATCTGCTGCCAATCGGCAAACACGCTCTGACAGGCCTGCCGCAACTTATCGCTGATACATGATGTCTCTACTGCCGCCCAGAAGCTAAAAGGCAAAAACCCGGTATACCCCGCCTTCTCCGCATCCTCAGCCGTTTGATGAATAAAATAGCGAATCGCATCTCCTGTATTATCATGCATGTCAAACGTCTCTTTGAATTTCCCCAGAATATACTGATTGGTTTTCTGGATACATTCATGAGCAAGCTCTTCTTTACCATGCGGAAAATAATGATATAGCGAACCTTTCGGCGTCTCACTCTCTTTAATGATCTGGCTAAGACCGGTAGCATGATATCCCTGGGAAAAGAAAAGTCTAGCGGCTGTATCGAGAATCAGCTGTCTGGCATTCGACTTTTCGCTCACAAGAATCACATCCTTCACATTAATTATAACGATCGGTCTATATAATTAAAGCTTTTTCAAAACAGATTGTCAATAACTATAAAATGGTAATTGATTTTCTCCGATGATACCTTAACAGCTTTTTTACTTTTTTTAGATAGAACTGCTGCATTTCCTCTCATTCAGAATACAATCTGATGAACATGGAAATACACATCGAACGATCTACCGATCTGCAGGTATTCTTTCTCTTAGCTGCTTGTAAATATGCACGATGTCATCCATCGGGATACGCACTAATCCGCTGGATGAAGGCGCTACAAATTCATGAATACCCGGTGTGACAGGCTCCTCCTGAAATCCCCATGGTACCTGCTTGCGTTGACTGTACTGGGTGTACACACCTTTGCCAACAAAACAGGCAATGGACGGTTGATACAAGGCAAGTTTACGACGAAGTTCCTGTCGGCCCTCCTGGTACTCTTCAGGCAGAATATCTTCCGCTCCACGGGTAGGCCTGGAGACGATATTGGTAAATCCGTATCCCAGCTCCAGCAGATCTCCATCCTCTTCGGGATGATACAGCCTTGGCGTAATCCCAGCCTGATATAGAATCTGCCAGAATCGGTTACGTGGATTGGCATAATGATGTCCCACCTCTCCGGAACGAAGACTCGGGTTAAAGCCAATAAACAAGATGGAAAGATTGTGCTTCATATGATCTGCAATCGCTGGCATAATGTCACCTCATAATATTTTCATCATTTTTTTATCTTTTTCGACAAAACAACTATACAATATATAAGACTATTGACCGATATATTTATTCAACAAGCAAGAAACACCAAGTCGAAACGACCTCACTTCTGAATATCAAACTTAAAATTAAAAATTAAAATTACTATATCGAAAAGGAATGATTAGCATGATTAAATTAAACGAAGAGCAAATTTATGCTGTCCTTCATAAACAACTGAACAGAAACTTCCCTGTACAAACAATGGAACTGCAATATCATATCGAAGCCGATGCCCGTCTGATCAATGAAACAGGCAGCGTCTCCCTTACCAATAAACACTACTGGGTAAAAGTCATGGACTGCATCTATCCAACACATTCCCGTCCGATCCTGATGAGTGAAATCATCTACTTCCTCAGACAAGAGTACATGGATAGCACCATTCGCGTATTCATGGAACAGGATACAGACGGCAAAGTATCTGCTACTGCCGAGATTTCTTTCCAGGATCAAGTTACCCTTGAATCCGAACAGCTCAAAAGCCTGATCGATCTGGCACTCGTAGTTAAAGACAAGCAATGGTTCGATGAACTTACTGCCAGCTACCTGATGATGAACCGTTCCCTGCCAAGCTCACTGTAATTGTATATAACCGATACGGGACTTTCCATGGTGGAAAGTCCCGTATTTATATTCATTATTTCAAGTGTACCATCCAAATGTAAAAATGAATCTTATACTTGTCTTTATTTATATATTTCCTGCAGTGATCGAACAGCAACTCCTAAGCATCCCGGCGGATGTAACAAAATAAAGCAATTTCAAATGCTTTTATAAAGAAATGTTGTTATTATGTAAAAGATGGTTGAATAGATAGTAACAATCTTATTCACAAGTCTCATACATACCATATATAAGGAGGAGTTACAATGGGACCTGAAGATCCATATTCACGCCCACAGGGGAATGGCATGCCCCCTTATAATCAGCATGATCCTTATCATCAGCAGTATGGGCCTGTACCCAACAATGGCAAAGCTATCGCTGCACTCGTACTGGGAATTTCATCGATTGTATCGATTATGATTTTTCCTGGAATCGGAATTATCCTTGGCATACTGGCCGTTATTTTTGCCGTTATTGCCCTCAAAGAATTGCGCCAGCGTTATCAGCAAGGACGAGGACTCGCAATTGGAGGACTGGTATGCGGTATTATCGGATTTGTTATTCATGCTCTAGTCGTTCTGTTTATTGTAGTCATTATTGGAGCTTCTCTGGCCAGCTATTCGCCGGTCGGCTCGGATAATTGGGAACCGACCTTTGAACAGGATAGTAATAGCGACTTCTATTAAACAGATTCAGTATAAAAAAGAATCCGTATGCCACTAGGATCAGTAACCCAGAGGAATTGTCCTTCTTCATCGGCAGAAATTCCTGCTGCCCGAACACGTGCTGCGACTTCATCGATGGCTTCGCGGTTGGGCAACTGTAGTGAGTAGTAATCAATACCGGCAGCGTTGGCAGGTGCCTTGGGTGCTCCGACGCCTGCCCAGGTATTGAGCCCCATATGGTGGTGGTAGCCACCCGCAGATATAAAAGCTACCGAGCGATTATCGGTTAGCATCATCTCAAAACCAAGTACATCTACATAAAATTTGCGTGCTTCAGACAGGTCAGTTACATGAAAATGGACATGGCCTATTTTTGTGCCTGCAGGCAGTCCGTTCCACACTTTGCCTTCAGCCAGCTCCAGCAGTCCTTCTACATCGACCGGCTCTGTACCCATAATAATGTAACCATGCTCATCCTTTTGCCATGTTTCTTTTGGTCGATCCGCATAAATCTCAATACCGTTATTATCCGGGTCATTCAGATACAATGCTTCGCTGACCAGATGATCGCCCTGTCCAATATTTTGGCGATGCTTTAGCAAATTGCGAAGTGACAATCCCAGGCTTACCCGATCTGGCAGCAGAATAGCAAAATGATATAATCCCGCTGCAGACTGTGGAGGTAAAATAATTGCATTGGCAATCTCCTCGATAATTACGATTGGATGTATACCGTCTGCAGACAAATGGGCAGTCGTCTCATCCTGCTGTAACACTTGCAGACCAATCACCTCTGTATAATAAGCAATAGAACGTTCCAGTTGACTGACTTTGATTTTGACCAGACCGATTTCCAGAGCAGGGCTGATTACACTCGTATTCATAACTTTTTCCTCTTCTCTATATTAACTTATTTTTTATAAGTATGTTAACATTTTGTAAGTAACTAATCAAGTTCGATAATGTATCCTATGATCTGATAGACATCTATTTATTTTTGCCTAAATAATACAACAGCTATCAGACCGATGCTTATACTGAATCACAAAAAAGACAGCCTCTTATTGAGAGGCTGTCTTTTTGATTAATCTGCAGTACATGGATTAAGAATATAACTCATTTCTTTGCATCTATTTACCTGTCTGATCAAGATCTGTCGATTACTCTTCAGTTACGCCAGGATCTTGTCCCCATACCGGTGCACCTTGATAATACAGTACGATATGGTTATTATCGCTCATTGTTGTATTTTCATTGTAAGAGTAGTCAGCTGTACCGGAACCACTCGAACGCTGGATAGTAAAGCTCATATCGCCTGTCTCGCCACCAGCAGGGATAATACCTGCTTCAGCATTAAAGCGCAGTTCCAGATAGCTATCAGCACCTGTTTGAGGGTCTTCCATATTTACGATATATGGCTCTACGTTCTTCGCACCAAAGCTTACATTCCCGATGGAAACGCTCTTGGCTGTCAGATCTTTACCACCTGTAAAGTAATAACGAACACGGATATCACTCAGGTTTACATCTTCGCTGCCTGTGTTCATGATGTTAACCATTGGACGGATTGCACTGGAAGTGCTGCCGCCAGCTGCAGAACTGGATTGTACAACCAGTGACTGGGCTACACTGCCTGTTTGAGCCATTGGAGCAGCAACTACCGGAGTAGACATCTGACTAACCTGGCCGTCACCATAAACTGCGTTTACCACATATCCGTATACATTGCCGTTCATTGCGGACGTATCTACGTATACAGCATCGGTTACACCTGTAGTATGAACAGTGTACGTATTGGCTGCTACGCTGTCGTAGGTGTTATTTACAACATTATAACGGCGTACATCATAGCTGGATGCTCCCTGTACAGGCGCCCATGTCAGTACAACCTGCTTGGAACCGGAACGTGCCTGTACATTGCTTGGTGCAGCAGGTGCAGATGTGTTGGTCCAGGCAATATCGTTAGCTACCACATTACTTTCGATAGCAGCATGCGCGCTTGGCGCTGCCATAAAACTTCCACCTGCAGCAAAAATAGAAGCGGCCACCAGAATAGAAGCCTTTTTGGAATAATTGAACATTTCGTAATCTACCTCCATATTGTATAAGTTTGGTTGTGTGCGGGTCATGCTGTTAAGTATTTGGCTCAGTATCTCTATGTCGGGATCTGCTTTTCTCCTCCTTTATCTGTTCTTCACCTTGAATCGAGCAGCATTCTTTACGGATAACTGCCCAAGTATTGAGCCCGGTGAAAGATTATTAAACAGTAATATAGCAAACAAAACACCTAGCAAGCTCAAATTATAACATTTTTGTTACCACTTGAAGATAGACAGCAAGTTCTAATCGTCAATAAAACGACAATTCCATAAGTCCTACTCCTGCGGGATTTGGGGCATAATAGAGTAGTTGAGCTGTACATGTTCATTTTCATATGTACCTAGACTGTGTATTTTGTACTATATTTGGTTTCTATTTTATCCTGTTATTTT
This sequence comes from Paenibacillus shenyangensis, assembly GCF_000346635.1. Taxonomy (NCBI): domain Bacteria; kingdom Bacillati; phylum Bacillota; class Bacilli; order Caryophanales; family Paenibacillaceae; genus Paenibacillus; species Paenibacillus shenyangensis. Next base: position 43,371 of record NZ_AOIG01000007.1, on the reverse strand, counting down.
TTGCTTAATGAAAAAATCCAGATGGAATATTTATATACCAAGGGAGAGATAATGTTGCGTTTGAGATCTGATTCTGCGTCTTTTCGACCTGTACAACCATTTTCTTATAAGTCCATCAGTCTGTTTATCCTGCTTATGGCTGTCCTGCTGCTTGGAGGCTGCAGTCAATCATCAGGTGATAACCAGCAGCCTGTTGCCCATTCTCCGGCTTCAGATACCTCTATGTCCGATCATTCCATGAATATGGATCATAGTGCTCATATGGGTACTACAGCTGCAGTACCAGAAGGTAGTATCACTGCCAAGCCTGCTGATGTTACTACCAAGCAGCAAATACTTACCGCCAAGGAAATCACCCTTACCGCCCGCAAAGCCCATTTGGAAATTGAGAAAGGCAAATATTTGCCGGTCTGGACATTCAATGGTTCGGTTCCAGGTCCACAGATTGAAGTAACCCAAGGAGATATCGTTACGGTTCATCTTAAAAATGAACTCGATGTTCCGGTATCCATTCATTTTCATGGTGTTGTACTTCCTGTTGCCATGGATGGAGTTCCAGGCGTCACTCAGGATGCAGTTCAGCCTGGACAAACATTTACGTATACATTCAAGGCACTTCATGCCGGCACTTACTGGTACCATTCGCATCAGGACAGCCTTAATCAGATTGGCAAAGGATTATACGGCACCTTTATTGTCAAAAAGAAAAATACCGTCCCTGCAGATGTAGATCGTACACTTGTGCTGGATGAATGGAATGATCCCAATACCCATGCGCCTGACCGGGAAGCCAATACAGCAGCGCTCAGCAGCAATATGGGGATGTATAATATCTATACGATTAATGGACGCAGTGGCAGTTATATAGAACCTATGCGTGTCCACACCGGTGATCGGGTGCGTCTGAGATTCGTTAATGCAGGAAATATGACTCAGCTACTGTATATCAATCAACCAGCGTATCGTGTAGTGTCGACAGACGGCGAAGATATCAATGAGCCCCAGACACTCAGCCATGGACTGCTGCGAATTGCTCCCGGTGAACGATATGATGTGGCATTTACGGCTGATCAGACAGGAGTACAGGTAATCGGCGCTGTCGGTGATTCCGATTTTGCCCGTTCCATGCGTATCCCTGTCGTTACGGAGACGTCTGCCTCGACGCTTAGTGACCAGCAAGTAAATGATCAGGTAAACAACCAGCAGAACAAATTGACTACCCAGACCGTCTCCAAATGGCCTGAACTTGATCTGACCCATTATGGCCAAGCCGCTCCATCGCAGTTCAATCTGAAGCAAAGCTATGACCGGGATTATCGGATGACTCTGAATATGGGAGTCAGCAATGGGCAAACTGCCTATACAATCAATGGCCAAGCGTATCCCAAAGCGGACAATATGGATGTCAAGACAGGTGATACGGTGAAGATTACGATGACGAATGAATCCGTGAATGAAGATCATCCCATGCATTTGCACGGTCATATTTTCCAGGTATTGTCCAAAAATGGTCAGCCGCTTACAGGCTCTCCTCTCTGGAAAGATACACTTAATGTACGTCCGGGCGAAACCTATGTGGTTGCCCTCAAAGCCGATAATCCGGGAATCTGGATGTTCCATTGTCATGAACTGCATCATGCTACAATGGGAATGATGATTGATCTGGTCTATGAGGACTATGTCTCTACCTACAAACCTAATCCGCAGGTTAACAATATCTTCGAGTAATTCAATCAACCTGTGATCCGGCATTTATGACATTTATGTATCAAAAAAGCAGGCGTCCTGTTCTATGATAGAGAAAGTCTCTATTCTGGAACAGGACGCTTTTGTGATCATACTGCAACAAAACCCTTTTTTCTGTGTAATACATAGTGAGAAATAGAATGAAAACATCACAAAATGTTTTTCGAATACCGATGTAGTATGATAGTAAGTATCTGAAATATTCAGATTGCAGATATGTAATATATCTATTGTTACATGAATATGCTCTATTCAAGATGAACCCTAATCATATCAATAAAGGTGGAGTTAAAAACCCCATGAGAGAATCTTTACGAAAGCTTAAGATCCTGCAGTTATTAACTGCCTTGTTCAGGGCCAGAATCATCAAAATACTTATCCCCCTGATTATCCTTGCAATTATTTATACACAAGGACGAAAAGAAATTGAACATATTAATCTGGCTAGAGTCTTTTTTGAACTGCGTCATATGCCTCCTGCCGCCATTATCCAGATTCTGGTCGCGTCCTTTGTAGCAGTATCGGTAATGAGTACGTACGATTACCTGCTGCGCCGCCAGTTCAATCTGGATGTCAACTGGAAAGCAACTTTCCGGTATGCATGGATTGCTAATACATTTAATAATATGATTGGATTTGCCGGGCTTACCGGTGTCGGTCTGCGGACTATTCTGTACAAGAAAAGCGGAATTTCCATGAAAACCATGGGTGCTGCGGTTCTTTTCCTTTCTCCGATCATGCTGGTAGGTCTGTCCCTATTGGGCTGGCTGACCATTATTGGTGTTTTCCCGGCGGAACCATTATTTAATGCTCATCCATGGCTGAGATTTGCAGTATGGGGAATATCCTTGTATCTGCCTTTCTTCCTGCTGATGCAGCGTTCGTCTCTTTTCGCCAAATGGTTCCACAAAGGAGAAGGCAAGCTTCCATGGAAAGTAATTATCGCTTCGGTAGGTTCTTCTTTTCTGGAATGGGCTTGTGCGGGACTATTGTTCTGGATCGTGATTTACCATGATTTGGCGCATCTGCCGCTGACCGATACACTGGGCGTCTATATTGTAGCTGCAATTGCAGGTATCATCAGCATGGCACCGGGTGGTATCGGAGCTTTTGACTTGACTGCACTTCTTGGTCTGCAATCGCTGGGTGTAGATTCGACGCGGGCCATCACTGCCCTACTGCTATTCCGTATTTTCTATTTCCTGATTCCGTGGCTGATCGGTCTTGTATTGGCTGCTTTTGAGATTACACCAAGCCGTAAACAAATGAAGGAAATGGTAACTACCGGCTATGATGCTTCACGTAGTGCCTGGCTCAAATTCTGGGGCTGGCCCTCACAATTTGGTTTTCTGGGGGATCTCGGTGCATGGGCACTAGGCAAGCTGGTACTTGCCAGTGGTATCATTTTGCTGCTGTCTGCAGCGACTCCGGGGCTTATTGAGCGACTGCGATTCATGGAGCATATTCTGTCGCTGCCGCTTATGCGCTTCTCGGAACAACTATCCGTTGTAATCGGAATTATGCTCATTATCGTATCACGTGCAATTTCCATGCGAATCCGGCGTGCCTTCCTGTGGACAGCGGGGCTGCTGCTAGCAGGAGCGATTTTCACTTTTGCCAAAGGATTCGATTATGAAGAAGCTATTATACTGCTCATTGTTGCTGTGATCTTATGGGTATCCCGAGCAAGGTTCAATCGCGAGAGCGTAAGTATAGCGCCTCGTAATATACTGATCTGGGTTATTCTGGCCTTTGTCTCTTCCTTGTCCTATTATGTCGTTGGTACACAGATTCATCCTGCACTGCTGCGTCATCTGCCGCTGCGTGCACAGCAGTGGTTCCTGGACCCGCATGAATATGCCATTACAGCTGCTGTTGGATTTATTGGAGCGATTGTACTGCTCGCTGCTATATTCGCTCTACGCCCGAACCGTCATATCGAAGACCTTCCGACATCGGAGGACATGGATAAATTCACGAATTTCCTTCAAAATGAGCAGGGTAATCTGCTTACTCATCTGCTGTATCTGGGTGACAAATCATTCTACTGGGCTCAAAACGACCAAATCCTGATTCCGTACTCCCGTGTCAGAGACAAGCTGGTCGTACTGGGTGATCCGATTGGCGAGAAAAGTCTGGTCGGCGCTGCTATCCAGGAGTTTCAGCGTTATGCAGATCATTATGCGCTGACTGTAGTCTTTTATCAGGCAGCTCCCGAGTATCTGTCAATTTATCATGAGAACGGCTATAATTTCTTCAAGCTTGGTGAAGAAGCTCTGGTACCCCTTGAGAAATTCACATTGTCCGGTAAAAGTAATCAAGGACTTCGTACAGCGAAAAACAAATCCGAACGTGAAGGTCAGCAGTTTGAAGTGCTTCAGCCTCCATTTTCTGCTGAACTTGTCGCAGAACTACGCATCATTTCTGATGAATGGCTTGGAGACCGCAAGGAGAAAGCCTACTCGCTCGGCTGGTTCAATGAACAATATATCCAGCAGTCACCTATTGCGCTGCTGCGCGATGCAGAACATCGTATTCTGGCTTTTGCTACGTTGGCACCAGCTTATGATAATCATCGGGTTATCTCTATTGATCTAATGCGTCATCTGAACGATACTCCCAATGGAACGATGGATGTACTCTTTGTACGCCTGATCGAGTGGGCCAAAGAGAATGGATATGCCCACTTTAATCTGGGAATGTCCCCTCTCTCCAGCGTTGGAGAAAATATGAATGCTCATCGGGAAGAAAAACTGGCACGCCTCGTCTTCCAATATGGTGGCCACTGGTATGGATTCGAAGGGTTACGGCGTTATAAAGAGAAGTTCTCACCCGAATGGGAAGCTCGTTATCTCGCTTATCCGGCAGGTATCCCACTGCCTATTCTAACGATCGATCTGGTACGACTAGTTTCCCGGAAGCCGCGTCCGGTTGAAGCCACCTAGGCTTTACCGGAGGGCTTTACGGATAAAGCCGCATTATAAATTAATTACAAAGAACCCCCTAAGCTGCCTGTAGCAGTTCAGGGGGTTCTTTGTTGATATCTGTCTACTTCTATTCTCGACTGTCTCGCAATCTACAGTCATCACATAGCTGACAGCAATTCAATTATTCATTATTTGGATTGCTCTACTTCTACAATGGTTCTCAGCTTGGTTGAAGCATCACCCGGAATTGGCTTTTCTGTATACTTGAATGTAATTTCGGAACCTTCTTTTACTTTGTTCATAGCATCTTGTACGCTATCATTCAGCTGATACACTACCGGAGTACCATCTACCATAATCTCGGCAGAATGCTCATCTGCTAATCCGGAGAATGTACCTGTAGCGACTTGAGTCTCGGCATTGGCAGTTGTATCATCGCCTGCAGCCGTATCGGTTGTACCCTTGGTTGTACCTTCGCTCGTAGTACCATCATCTGTTTTCGAAGAAGTCTCTGTACCGGCAGCAGCTTCTTTGCTAGTATCTGGCGTAGTCGCCGGAGTAGCAGGAGTCTGTTCGGTCACTTCGGTTTCAGTACTGCTATTTGGCGCAGGGGCTGCCGCTGGCTGTTGTTCCGCCTTGTTGCCACAGGCTGCCAAAAGTAGTACTCCTGCAAGCAGGAAAAATGCAAAGGGAATCCGTTTGAATAAAGATTGCTTATTTAGTTGCATCGTTAATGCACCTCCTCAATAGTGTAACGCATCTTCAAGCCAAAAGTTGCTGCAAAGCAAGATAGGCCATACTAAAAGCATACCAGATTATGGTCCTTTAATAAAATTTACATATCCTTTTTATCCTGATCCATATCTATAATGTCTATGTTAATTAAAAAAGGAATCGCCAGAGCCGGCCACACTACAGAGCGCCAGAGTAACGATTCCTCAAAATAAAGAACAATAATAATCACTTATGGTATAGATAGGCATTACTCAGACATCCGCATAAAACTAATCAGCATAATGCATTTTGCTGCTTTAACGGTTTAAGGGATATACTGCTGAACAATTTTCACAACTGCCCCGTCTTTGACCGTAATATGATACGGGAACACAGTTGGATCCAACAGATCCGGTTTTTGGAAAATAGCATTCAGCTTGGACATGCTTACCGGTTCGTTCCATTTGGTATCGATATCTTGCCAGCTACCTGTATGATCATAAATCTGCATCAATACCTGCGCACTGGCTGGAGCTGTATAGTTAAAAGTAGTTGTATCTGTATTGGTAATGTAATAGCCATCTGGTGCACCATCTATCCCGCTATCCGGGTTTTCTTTGGCGAATACTTTGTTGGCGGCTTCGCCAGTGTACCAGTTGATTGGGTCGATCGTAAGATTGAATTCTCCATTGCTGTCACGTTTGACTTCATTAATAAACACTGTATACGTGCCATCTGCTGAAGTCGTATCTTCGGTATACGTATTCTGATATACACTTTGCGTTACTGTTGATGCCTCGGCTGTACTGACCGCTCCGGTCTGACTCAAGCTGCCCGAAGTCAAAAAGATTAAAGAAGCAGCACCCGCTCCAAAAATTCCCATCATTGTTTTAATCATCGCTGCATCTCCCCTTCTAATTGGTCAGTCAGCGTATCGGCTGACAATAACCTGCTCATTCGTAAATATGGACTTCTGTGGCATTTATCTACCACTTTGCTTCAAGTGGTGTGTAACTCTTATTAACCAGATTGCCTTTTTCAAGAACCATTCAATTTTTTTCCAGTTCTTCTTTAGGCCATCAAATTAAGAAGTAATCGACAAGAGGATAATCCCTGTGTATTGCTTGCTTCCTAACCATACTATATACGGATATGAGTGCGAAAAAGTTGCAATAATGTTATTTCTGATTTACAAAATTAATACCTAGTCCTAAAACCTTGTGATACAGGGATTTTATGCGGCTGACGATTCGTTAGTCAGGTGATGGTTATATATATGAGAGAAGCCAAAACACAATTTTTGAGGAGGAAATACATCATGTCAGAACAACCACATGTAGTGAACAAAGCTGGACAAGTATCCACTGATCAGGTAGAACCGGTAATGGATCGAATCAGCGATGAGCGCAAAAAACAGATTCTGGACGACTTTGATAATTTCAAATCCTACCTCGGCAAACGTATTCGTATGGCTGAAAGTATCGGATTAAGTGAAGAAAGCATGGCAAAAGTCGCGCAAAAGATCGCCGATTATCTGGCCAAGCATGAAGAACCACAAAACAGCGAAGAAAAGCTGCTGTATGAACTGTGGAAAGTCGGCGATGAGGATCAACGTCACAAACTGGCACATATGCTGGTTCGTATGGTACAGGCAGACAAATCCTAATACACCCTATCAATTATCAGATAACAAGGGTTTTACACTCTTCGTTATCTGATAATCGATTAACATTGGTTCTGTCTACCTCTGCATATATTTGTTATTCATAACAATAAACCCGGATTTGTTTTTCTGGCATTATGCCAGATACAGATCGGGGTTTATTGTGGGTTGTTCCTGTTTAGAAAAGAACTTGGATAAAGTAATTATTGCAATTATTTATCTATTAATCGAATTATGACGACTTTGTCTTCGGGATCGAGGCCAGATTTTCATTTCCAGACGTTCGTATCCATAAATACCGAGCTCCATCAAGCTGTTAGCCAGTGATATACGGGTGAATAAGCGATGTACCAGCATGGATACAAGTATACCGATACAAGCACCTGCAAGCACGTCTCCCGGGTAATGCACTCCTGTCCATACCCGGCTGAGCGCAATGCCTGCCGCCAGTACAAGCCACATCCATCCATCACGACGCCGGAACTGCCAGATGGTCATGGCAATAACAAACGATCCCAGGGAGTGTGTGCTGGGGAAAGAAGCATTGGCTTCATGATAGACCAGCTGGATTACTTCATGATTTACAAAAGGTCGATCCCTGTAAAACAGTTCTCCAAGCACCCAGTTGACCGTTACCCCGATTGCAGCAGATAGCAGCGCCTCTGTAATCATCCGACGGTTTGCCCGCGCCCGTGTAAACCAATAGACAACTGCTCCGATCATAAAGAGTAGTACTGCATATTTGGATAAAAAAATCATTAACGGATTCCAGAAAGCCGCATAATTGGCTCCTCCATTAATCCAGCGAAAAATCTCATAGTCCAGCTCTGACATATACTGTGATTACCTCCTCTTGTTGAATGTACAAGGTGTCTATGTATTTAAGGTATCTATGCAGCGATAGAACCTTTTACCGTTAGTCAGTTTAACATTTTTGTTAACCCAGTGTAAAATTTACGTAAAACTACGATAGCCAGACAACCTCTATTGGGTCGTCTGGCTATAACGATTCATTTTTATTTATAATCCCAGCTTGCTTATTAGATACCTTCTACTATTCGCTTCGCTCTGGTATGTGCTTCAGTGAGTACTACTGACTCGTCCATGGTCAGCAGCTGACGATCACGCATCAGTACTTGCCCATTTACAATCGTCGTATGCACATCTCCTCCAACAGCTGCATACGCCAGTGTCGAGTAGAGATGATGTACAGGTTGCAGATGAGGCTTGACCAGATCGATCAGGATCAGATCTGCCTTTTTACCTGCTTCGAGTGTTCCTGTCTCGTGATCCAGACCGAGCAACCGTGCACTTCCTATCGTAGCCAGCTGTAAGGCATCATAGGCAGATAGCCGAGTCGGATCACCGTAATCCAGTTTTTGCAGCCATGCTGCTGCTTTGATCTCGGCAAACATATCCAGAGTAGTTGCACTACCAGCGCCATCAGTACCCAGACCGACTGTAATCCCCTGCTGCTGCAAAGCCACGATCGGAGCAATGCCACAACCGAGCTTCAGATTGCTGACCGGATTATGCACAATCCCTCCTCTCATTCCGCGCAGATAGCCAATATCCCGGTGATTCAGATGCACTCCATGTGCCAGCATCACATGGAGTTGCTCGAACAGACCCAGCTGATACAGATATTCAGTAGGAGTCTGGCCATACTTTTCCCGAATAATGGATACTTCCTCGACCGTCTCTGCCAGATGGATATGAATAGGGTGCTGATATTGTTCGGCCAGTGCAATTACCTCACGCAGCTGCTGCGGTGGACAAGTATAAGGAGCATGCGGACCAAACATGGTTGTAATTCGTCCATCGGCTCCTCCTTGCCAGCGCTCTACAAGGTCAATCGCTTCCCGAATACGCTCGTCTGCCCGGTCATCTCCAAAAACAAGTCCGCGCGTTAGCGAAGCACGCATCCCTGTCTCTGTTACCGCATGTGCAATCTGATCCATATGAATATACATATCCGCAAATGTCGTGGTACCGGAGCGAATCATTTCGGCCATGGACAGCTTACTGCCCCAGTAAATATCCTCCGCTGTCATTCTTGCTTCCGCAGGAAACATTTTTTGCTCCAGCCAGTCCATCAGTTTCAGATCATCCGAGAATCCCTTGAGCAGATTCATCGGAGTATGTTGATGAGCATTAATCAAGCCAGGCATTACTGCCATACCGGTTCCATCAATGATCTGCATTTCCATCTCCGATTCCGGCGCAGCAGCGTGCTCTGATGCATATTCTGTATTTGCCTGTGCAGGGATAATCGCTTCGATCCGGTCTTTATTTATTATAATATCTCCTTGAAAAGGCTCTGGATAACGACTGCACATGGTTACAATCGTCGCATTACGAATTTGGATACTCATTGTGATCTCCTCCGTTTGTTAATTCAGGAATAGACATGTAGATGTCCTACACGAAGAATAGACCTTAACGTAGCGTCAAGGTCAATAATTATTTTGAGGATCAAACGGTTTGACTGGAAAGAAAGACAACCTCTTGGTACCCGTACCTTCTGCTGATAATTCAGGAGGGTTGGCTCAGCCATTTATTTCTGTTCTCCGGATACATTTTTACAATATGGAGTCGCCAATCTCCAGCATAGGTGCTTCGGTCTGCACCGTATCCGGATATTTAATTCCTGCTCCTGTATTCAATACAACAACAGACTCTCCGGGGCGAATCCAGCCTTCGACTGCCAGACGCTTCGCTGCGGAAAAGGTAGCTGCTCCCTCCGGACAAACAAAAGCTCCTTCCATTGCAGCTACTTCCTGCTGCACCTGAAGCAGTTCCTGATCCGATACAGCAACCGCCGCTCCACTGGTATCATACAGGGCGCGCAGAACGAGAAAATCTCCCAGCGCCTTGGGGACATTGATGCCAAAAGCAACTGTCGTAGATTCTTCCCAGAACTCGGATCGTTCCTTTTTCTCCTGCCAAGCTTTGACAATCGGTGCACATCCTTCAGCCTGTACAGCGACAAGACGAGGCAATCTGCCTGTGATCCAGCCTATCGCTTTAAGCTCCTGCAGAGCTTTGTGAATACCGATCAAACCTACACCACCGCCGGTTGGATACAGAATAACATCCGGCATTTTCCAGCCCAATTGCTCTGCGATTTCCAGTCCCATCGTTTTTTTACCTTCGATCCGGTAAGGTTCTTTGAGAGTCGATGCGTCGTAGACTCCCTGCTGCTGTACCTTTTCGGCTACCATTTTGCCAGCATCACTGATTAGACCGTTAACCAGATAAAGGGAGGCTCCTGCCAGTGCAACTTCATTGCGTGTAATCATCGGCGCATCCTGCGGCATTACAATCGTCGCTCTCATCCCTGCTCTTGCCGCATATAATGCCCAGGCAGCGCCTGCATTGCCGTTCGTTGGCATCGCAAACTCTTCGACTCCCAGTTCCTTGGCTCGCGATATGCCAACAGCAGCTCCGCGTGCCTTAAAGCTTCCGGTTGGTATCAGGCTTTCATCCTTCATATATAGATGATCTATTCTATAATGTGCGCCCAGCCTAGGCATATTAAGAAGCGGAGTCATTCCCTCGCCCAGTGTCACCACATTCTCCTCCGAAGCAACGGGAAGTAGCTCATGGTATCGCCAGAGATCATTGCTCCGTTCCTTGAGCAGCTGAATATCCACTTCCTGCTGCAGACGTTCAAGATCATATTCGACCAGCAAAGGAGCACCGCATTCACACAGCTGGTGAATCTCGTGCAGATCATATTCATTATCACAGACCGGACATTTCAGATGTGAAGCATAGCTATATGGCATCGTTGGATTCCTGCTTCCTGTAATGAGTATAGTGTGCATTGCATTATCAGAAATCATACCAGTTCAGATGCCTTTTGCCAATTATTCTTATCTGTTCACCCGGATATACATAGACTGTTTTATTGTCAGGTCTGCAGCTGCTTGAATTCACTTGGGCTAATCCCGTAATATTTTTTGAAGATTTTGCTAAAATGTTCTGGAGATTCATATCCCACTTTGTCTGCTACTTCATAACGGCGCAGGTCGGTACTCATCAATAGCTCGCGGCTTTCTTCCATACGCAGCTTGATCACATATTCCCATAGTTTGAACCCGGTATATTTTTTGAACAAATAACTCAGGTAATTGGGACTGACATGGTTTTTGCGGGCTACTTCATGAATAGTCAGACCTTTCTGGTTATAGTGATTATCAATATAGGATTTGACCTGGGACACAATCAGATTATTGCGCAGGCATTCTGTCTCTGCTTCTTCTACAGAGCGGATCGTTTTCCAGTGGTATTTACCATAATAAAATACATAGTGCTCCTGATATTCCTGATGCAGCTCAATAGCACGGTCTGTCTGTGTATTCAGCTGCCCCAAAAAATGAATACCTCTGAGAATCTGGCTGATCCCTATTACGCAGGGAATACGCAGAAACTTATGGATATGAAAATGCAGACTCTGACCAAGCGCTTCCAGCTGTCGAATAATGTGGGACATCCGGTCTGCCGCATCCGTCTCTCTCCACTGGAAAATAACACTTAGTTCCTTATCACCCGATTCAAAAATAAGCGTATTCTCCTGATCTTCCACTTCCAGCAGTTCCTCCGTCACATTCCATATTGCATAACAAAGCCAGCGGTACTCGTCCGGCTGACCCGTAAAAGGAATTCCGGCAAAGTTCATTTTCAGCATCGCATAATAAGGACCTTTTAAAGGCAAATACTGCTGCAGTAGTTCCTGCTCTTCAGCATGAATGGAGCCGGTAAGCAGTCTATTCAACAGCTCATATTGACGCTCTGGCAGACGCTCCATTTTGAAACGGGCCGAATGAGCGGGTATAGTATAGACTGGCTGTCCGGTCCTCTGCTCCGATACAGCTGGCTTATCCAGATGAATAAGCACCTCACGTATGCAATCAAGGAACTGCTCGGAATTCAGCGGTTTGATCAGATAACTGCGTACTCCAAGCCGGATTGCTGTCTGGGCATACTCGAACTGTTCATGAACCGATATAACGATTAACTGAATATCCGGTTGCAGCATACGTATCTGCTGCATAAGCTCAATACCGGACAGATCGCGAGTATGTACGTCACTGATCAACAGATCAATATGGCATTCACGAGCATAAGTAAGCGCTTCCTTTCCGCTGGATGTTGTATAGATATGTCCTATATTTAGACCGGAGGATAACATTAATTTTATGAGCAGTTGAATCATCATGGGTTCTTCATCCACTATTAGAATATTATACACAGTGCAACCTCCTATGATGTAAGATCGATGCATTAATTCCATAGTATTACATTTCATACTAGACCTAATATAACAGAAGTTTAAGCGCTTTAATACGGTAAATATTTAAGTTATGCTTTTAGGTATCACCTTACCTATACGCAAAAAAGTCTGACCCTGTTTAGGCCAGACTTTTTATATTTATGCTATGAAGCAGCTTCACAGACTATTATTATCTCCAAAATAGTATTGTAATCAGGATCTTACCGGCTGCTGTTCAAGTTCACGGTTCTTCTCTGCGAATTTTTTGTTATGTGAAGAGACATATGCCTGATCATAAGCTTCGGGTTCCAGATACTTTTTGACACTGTTTACTGCGGTAGCTCCATCTACAAGCGCCCCACTGATCAGATGCAGTTTGCCATCGTAATGAATTAAATCACCAGCTGCGAATACACCTGGAAGATTAGTCTGACGCTTCTCATCCACAATAGGCTTACCGTGCTCGTCCATCTCTATTCCCCAACTGAGAAGTGGACTAAGATCGGTCGTCAATCCGTGATTAACAATAACCGCATCAACAGACAGAATCTCCTGTTCTCCCGTCTCAATATGCGTAATCGTCACTTCTTCTACCAGAGTGCCTTTTCCCTGCAGTCCTGTCAGTTCGTAGGAAGTAAGCACTCGGGAACAGTTTTGTTTCATCTGCAGTACATTGCGCTCATGCCCTCCGAACTCTTCCCTGCGATGTACTACGGTAATGCTGGCTGCCAGCGGCTGCAGAGCATTAGCCCAGTCTACGGCAGAATTCCCACCGCCGGAAATCACTACATGTTTCCCTGCAAAAATATTCAGTTCCTGTACCGTATAATGCAGATTGGTCACTTCATAACGGTCAGCACCAGCGAGTTCCAGCTTGCGCATTTTGGGAATACCATGTCCCATCGCCAGAATAACTGTACGTGTATAATGTACTTCCCCTGTATTGGAAAGCAGCACAATCGTACCATCCGGTTGACGCTCCAATCGGGTAATCTGCTGATCAAGCACGATCGTCGGCTCAAATACCATTGCCTGCTCGGTCAGATTACGAATCAGACCTTCTCCGCTGATCGGTGGTACGCCGCCCACATCCCAGATGATTTTCTCCGGATACATCAGAATTTTGCCGCCAAGTGCCGGATTATATTCTATAACTTTTGTTTTCAGATCACGCATTCCACTGTAAAAAGCACTATATAAACCGGCCGGTCCGCCTCCGATTATCGTCACATCATATAATTCAAGCTGCTGCATGGGTACGTAATCCTCCTTATTTTCATACATTGTGGATATAAATATGCTAGAACAGAAATAGTACTGTCTATAATAATTATCAGCTATGTACACAGATTTATATTTTAATTGATAATGATTATCATTATAGATTAGTGAGAGATCAGATGCAATATAAAATGATTTACAGGTATGCTCTGCTATTCGCTTTCTCCGATATTTTTACGCACTTTGATCTTTTGTATATCAGCGTCATTCTTTTGAGCTAACTTTGGCTATATGTGCTGATTAGGGTCTTTGATTTGTTTCCCTTTCATTTTAGGGTATATCGATAATTCTCATTATATTTCTTAGTGTGCTCTATACATTTTTTTGGTATGCTGATTGGTGAACTGTTTATTTATAATCTATTATTCTATATAAGGTGGGAAGCTGGGAATGGCCGATTTTTACGCGCATTTCTCTTGGATTTTGCTTGTGATTAACCTTTTTCTTGCGCTGTTCATTGTATTTCTCGAACGACGCAATGTAGGAGCGACCTGGGCCTGGCTCATGATACTGTTGTTTATTCCGATTGCCGGCTTCCTTGTCTATCTTTTTCTGGGACAAAATCTTAGCCGTGTCAAACGATTTCGCCTGCGGAAAGAATTTCGCTCTATTATCGAATCTGTAGTGGAAGATCAGCGAATTGAATTTAAAGAAAAAAAGTTTAAGTTCAATGATCCTTCTATCAGTCGCTACCATGAGCTGGTCCATCTTCATCTTATCAGTAATTATTCGCTATATACGCAGGATAATGCTGTACGTATCTTCGCGGATGGACGCGAGAAATTCGATGCTCTGTTCGAGGATATTGCCAATGCGCAGGAGTACATTCATATTCAATACTACATTATCCAAAACGACGATCTGGGTCGCAGACTGCTGGATCTTCTGACAGCCAAAGCTTTGGAGGGAGTTACCGTTCGTCTGATCTATGATGCCTGGGGTAGTGCCAAAGTGAACAAATCGTTTCTCAAGGACTTTGTAGCAGCAGGCGGACATGCAGCAGCCTTTTTCCCGCCAAGTATCCCGCTGATTAACTTCAAAGTCAATTATCGCAATCACCGTAAAGTCGTTATTATTGATGGACTTATCGGTTATATCGGTGGCTTTAATGTTGGTGACGAGTATTTGGGACTGGTTAAAAAGTTTGGTTACTGGCGTGATACCCATCTGCGTGTAGAAGGTTCTTCTATCTTGCAAATGCAGACACATTTCCTGCGTGACTGGCATCTTGCCCTGAATACGCATATGTCTGGTGATTTCTCGCTGTTTGCGGTATCCAAACCTTTTACCGGAAATATTGGTATGCAGATTGTATCCAGTGGGCCTGATAGCAGTCTGGAGACGATCAAGTACTCGTATATCAAATTAATGTACGAAGCCAAAGAAAGTATTATGATCCAGACGCCTTATTTTATTCCGGATGAAAGTATGGTTACAGCGATGAAATCAGCTATCTTATCCGGTGTACAAGTGCATCTGATGATCCCCAAAAAACCCGATCACCAAATGGTTTATTGGGCTTCCTACTCGTATTTACGTGAATTATTAGAGCTTGATGTTCATTGTTATCTGTATGAAAAAGGCTTTCTGCATGCCAAAACAATGGTCATCGATGGCAAAATCGCTTCGGTCGGAACAGCCAATATGGACATCCGAAGTTACAAGCTGAATTTTGAGATCAATGCAGTCGTCTATGATAGCCATACCGCCAAAAAACTGGAAGATTTATTCCTTAAGGATATTCTCGACAGTCAGGTACTCACGCTGGATGATTATAACAATCGTCCGCTCTATCAGAAAACTGTCGAATCATTTGCTCGTCTGTTATCACCAATTTTGTAAGTGCTGTATAGACGGATAGATTCGAAAAGTAATCGTTTGGCAAAATAAATAAGAGCACTCTCAAAGGCACAGTCCGGTATTTTACATGCTGGATTGTGCTTTTTAATGCGGCTGAAATATGATTATCGTAGCCAAGCAGCATAGGTTTGGGGTTTGGGGTGCGCACTATGTATATTTTATAATGTGTTATCCAGTAATTTTAGGATTTATTCGAAAAGAGCCTTATCTCTTTTTCTGAATGTTTTGAAGCGGGAAGCGATTATGATTTGCATTGGATCAGGATGATGCAAGAACTCCAATATTTAATTTCTCTATTTTGAATTTTTCATATGTTGAAATTACATAATTTTTGTATTGAAAAGGGATTAGTAGTTTCTGGATGCTGTTTAAATTCCTTTCAAATACTTCAATTTGAAAATCCGAATGAAATATCTTATTTACGTGTTATTCACTCTTTCAGAATAAACTCTTGCGTTTTGTTCTTTTTAAAAATTGACTTGACCTTTTTGTCATCCACTTCTATAATCGGAAACCAACAACACATTTTAGCAATGACCAAAGACATGATTCCCTTCATGCACTGTTCAGAGAGAGAAGCATCTGCTGCGAGCTTCTTCAGTCGACGGTTGAGGAATTACCCCTTTGCAGCTGTGATATTGAACGGTTAATGAATGGTTTGGTTGCTTTTGTACAATCTGTTTATGCAGGTATGCAAACGACCTTTGTTGCTATTCACGAACCCGGTAAATATCACCGCCTAATCCCCGTTAACGGATTCCAATGAGGATTCTGCACTGTTAGGACATACATGTTCTGCAGGCAGATCGAATTAGGGTGGAACCACGAGCCAAGCGCACTCGTCCCTTCTGGGATCGAGTGTTTTTTTGCGCTTATTTTTACCTGATCCGGCGAATAGGCTGTTAATCCATCTGTTATTATTGCCAACAGCCAGTTCCGGATCACCACTATAATCATTGGAGGTACACATTATGCCTAATTTACAATCTATTCATATTCAACTACCTAACGGTTCGGTTCGTGAGACTCATTCTGGTGTTTCAGCCGGAGAAGTCGCCTCTTCCATCAGCAATAGTCTTGGCAAAAGCGCCATTGCAGCCAAAGTGAATGGACAACTCGTTGATCTCCATACACCTCTGCAAGCCAACAGTGAACTGGAGATTATTACAGCAGAACATGATTTGAGCCTTCCTATTTACCGACTAAGCGCTGCCCATATCCTGGCTCAAGCGATTAAACGACTGTATGGTGCAGAGCAGGTTAGACTTGGAATTGGACTTGCAGTAACTGATGGGTTTTATTATGATTTCGAGCTGGAGCATCCCCTCTCTTCTGCTGATTTTCCGCGGATTGAACAGGAAATGCAGCGAATTATTGCCGAGAATCTTCCTGTTTATCGAAAAGAACTGAATCGTGAAGAAGCCATCTCGCTATTTACTGCCCAAGGCGAGCATTACAAGCTGGAAATGATCGCTGATCAGGCATATGATATATCCTTCTCTGTATATGAGCAGGGTGAATTTATAGATCTGGATCGTGGTCCTCATTTGCCTTCCACTGGCAAGTTACAAGCATTCAAGCTGATGAGTGTAGCCGGTGCTTACTGGCGCGGCGATGCATCGAAGCCGGTACTGCAGCGTATTTACGGTACTGCTTTTGCCAATAAAGCGCAGCTGCAGGCACATCTGCAGCTGCTGGAGGAAGCACGCAAGCGGGATCATCGTAAGCTCGGACGAGAGCTCAAGCTATTTATGTTCTCGGAGGAAGCACCGGGTATGCCATTTTATCTGCCGCGTGGAATGGCGCTGCGTACAGAGCTGGAGGATTTCTCACGCAGACAACAGTTAAGTCGAGGTTATCAGGAAGTTCGTACACCGATCATGATGAACCAGCAGCTATGGGAACAATCGGGACACTGGGATCATTACAAGGACAATATGTATTTTTCCCAGGTAGATCAGGAGAGCTTTGCGCTCAAACCAATGAACTGCCCGGGACATATGCTGATTTACAAAAATGAGCTGCATTCCTATCGCGATCTACCGATTCGCATGATGGAGTTCGGTCAGGTACATCGTCATGAATTCTCGGGTGCGTTAAATGGACTGATGCGGGTACGTACATTCTGTCAGGATGATGCTCATATCTATGCACTGCCCGAGCAGATTGAGTCCGAGATTCATAAGGCAATAGAACTTATCGATGATATGTATGCTGTGTTTGGTTTCCGTTATGAAATCGAGCTCTCTACTCGCCCGGAAGATTCAATGGGTTCCGAGGAATTATGGGATCAAGCAGAACAAGCGCTGCGCAATGTGCTGGAAGCACGCGGTGTAGATTATCGACTAAATGAAGGTGACGGCGCATTTTACGGTCCGAAGATCGATTTTCATATTCTCGATGCGCTTAAGCGCAGCTGGCAGTGTGGGACAATTCAGTTGGACTTCCAGATGCCGGAGAAATTCGATTTGTCCTATATTGGAGAAGATAGCCAACGTCATCGTCCTGTCGTAATTCATCGGGCAATTTATGGATCAGTGGATCGTTTCCTGGGTATTCTGACTGAGCATTATGCAGGTGCTTTCCCGCTCTGGCTTGCTCCGGTACAAGCGAGAATCCTGCCTGTATCTGATCACTATCTGGATTATGCACTGCAGGTCAAAAAGATTCTTGCGGATGCCGGCCTTCGCATTGATGCCGATATTGGCAGCAATAAGCTGGGTTACAAAATGCGTGAAGCCCAGCAGGAGAAAATCCCGTATATTCTGGTTGTAGGGGAAAAAGAACAGCAATCGGGCAGTGTCAATGTGCGCAAGTACAATGAAGACGCCCAGCATATGATCCCAATCGATGAAATCATCACACAGCTACAGTCACAAATCGCTCAAAAATCCTGATTGGCAATCGACTGATTGAGAGACATCCATAGACGGGTAACATTAATGAGAAAAGAATATTTGCCAAGGAGGAACCATTGTATGACTCATTCCAACACCTCAGAATTGATCCGACTGGGCACTCTGGAGATCCAGGCGACTCAGTACGAAGAGAAATCATTTTCTAATCCTGAAACTTCCAGTAATTCGGAGCGTAAATGGATTTCGTTCGACTTTGTGATTACCGGCAGACAGGAATATCATGATGTAACCACTCTGCTCTATCATCCAACCGTAGAAGTTCAGGTTCCTGAACGGCAGCTGCAGTTTCAGGCAACCGTCCACAACTATTTCACGTCGGTTCCCCGGTTGGAGAATGAAAATGATACCGTAGATGTTCACCTTGAACTGGTCGAGACCATGCCGAACGCCTAGAGCTTTATAAACGAAGAGATGGAACATGTTTTTTACTAATAGCAAGTTATCCATAGCTTGTTTGTGCAAGGCGATTATTTCATCTAGTGTTCATGCCTTCTAGTCAATATTGATCAGCCCCTGTATATATCTACTATAATATAGAAGCAAAACTTCAGAACGCATATCAAAAAGGACAGAATGGCGATATTTACGCCGTTCTGTCCTTTCTTACACCCATTATTCTGTACTTCAAATGATTATTGGCAGAATACATATCCAGTAGAGCTAATTTATTTCCATTTATCTTTCTCTTCTTTAATTGTTAGATTTGAAAATCGAACTGTTGATCCAGTTACGGTGTACATAAACAGGTGAATTATCCAGCGTACCGTACCATTTACCATTACGCTGCTCTGTATATTCGGTGTATTGGCTCCAAGGATACGCCTGTTCTTCATTAAAACGAGACACCTGTACATTCTCATAACGCTGATTCATTGTCGTTCCCTGTATATTATTGCCGTCGAATGCTTTTTTGGCAATAGAGGTTACCCTTTTGACTGAAGTGGAATCGGTATCGCTATCTGTCCATTTGGTTGGCGCTATCAGGATCTGTGAATTGTCCACGACAAAATAAGCATTATAATACGTATCTGTACTTACCGTTTTGGCCAGATAAAATTTGACACTTTTGATCTGGTTGCCATCATACTTCTGAACGGCAGAATCTCCGTAATAAAAACCATTCGAGCGGATATAAGGCAGCCAGCGATGTGTGCCAGTTTGATAAGCATAACCACCCTCAATAGCAGGACCACGTTCTGAATCAAAACCATAATATACCCAAGGTTGTTCCCCTTCGCCCAGACCGCTTACAGCAGGCAGCGTAATATCCGAAGTAATGCTGTCAAACCCTTCAAAATCGAGCTGACGACGTTCAAATGCTCCTGTTGTTCCGCCATTAATCTGATTTACCGGAAACGTATTGTTCGGATTGAATTGCGTAACGCTAGTCGTATTATTGACTTCATCATCCCGTTTGGCAGCACCGAGATAACCTCTTTTGGAGCTATATACTTCACCGGTTACGGTCATATACGTATAATCCGCATTTTTCAACTGCTCCGCTTCACTTGTTTGTGATGCTGAAGCAGCGGAAGTAGATCCTGATGTAGAAGTGCCCGCTATATCCCGTACAACTGCCTGTTTCTGCTGCTGGAAAAAAGCAGAATCAATCTCCTGTGCAGCAGCAGGTGATGATGATGTTTGTTGATTCACAGAAGTATTGCTCTCTGCGTAGGCAGTTGCCAAAGGCAGCCCAAGTAATGCTGTCATTCCAATCGATAATACCATTTTAGCTGTTTTCATAAGTATTTCCTTTCAATTCCTTAAGTATAGTTGTACCTCGATCTTTACCTATAACCCGGTTAGCTAGAATTTCATTCAAGAATGGGTATAAAACCTATATATACATTACCATGTTTTCGCAGCAAATTAAAATTTGACGAATTGCATCATGCATATAACATCGAATTTACGCATTTCTTTAATTATTGCATCATCATTTTGATATATTTGTGAAAATTTCATGTCCATTTTAAAAATAATTTTAATTTTCAGTCAAAGAAGTGAAACATTTTATGATTAGGATACGTAATATATAGTATACCTAACCAAAGGCAGGGGGTATTTTGTGAAAAACGTCTTTCAGCTGGATATAAGTACGCTTTTCACAGAGTATGATCGCTTTTACAAGCTGCAGCTTCTTCTATCTTATAGTAACGTCATTACCGTTCATCATCAATTCATATTATAATGGTATAGTTACGAAAAGTAATAAAGAATCGGCATGGTAATTACACCACTCAAAACATAATGGATTCACGAAAGGACCGACCTGAAATGAAAAAACTAGCTTATTCCTTCTCTGCTGCTTTACTTGCTCTAACTATTATGCCCTGGCAAGCTGCTACAGTTAGTGCAGCCGAGGCAACAGTTCCTGTTACGCCGCTAACCAATGAAATTACTGTACAGACCGAAGCTAATTTCCGTAATGCAGACGATGTAAATTCCTTCATTATAAAAGCTGCCCGTAATCATGTATCTGTGATCAACATGAGTGTAAAGCAGGACAGCGATGTTAATGGTAATTCCGGCTTTGCTTTTTACGACAGTCAGATTGTCCATGAAGCGATTGGTTACGATGGCTTCGATGCACTATCTGCAGTAATTGACAAAGCTCATGAGTATGGTATCAAAGTACGTGCCTGGGTACCACAGGCTCAAGACAAAGCTGCTATCGATATTAACTCTTCATGGCAAATGCGTACCATTGATGACAACGGCAGAATATCTTCTTACAATGGTTATACCGGTACAGAAAATCATGTCAATTTGTTCGAACCAGCCGTGCAACAATATGAACGCTCTATCATCAAAGAAGTTGTACAAAATTATAACATCGATGGTGTTGTAATCAGCGGTCTGGATTTCGATAATGAACGCGTAGATATGAATACTTCAACTATCAATGCTTTCCGTCAATCGAACAGCTTTGATCCTAGAGATCTGGACTTTACGAAGAGCAGTAATAGCGGTAAAATTGCACAATGGAACAACTGGAAAGCTCAACAAATGGCTTCTTACATCCAGTCAATCAGTACGGATGTAAAAACCATCAAACCTGAACTTGCTCTGGGTGTCTACACTGCTTCGCCGGACAAAGCCAATTCCGGTCAGGATATTGCCTTGTTTAATGAGTATGTGGATTTCTTATTGCCGATGGCCGACTATCGTGGTCTGAATCATTCCGTAGACTGGATCTACAATTCTACAGGTGTTCTGGCAAGTACCCAAGCAAAAGCAGCAGATAAAACTCTTATTCCTGCAGTAGATGTAAATATTGATACCAATACAGCAACTAATCTTTATAACGGACTTCGTGCCAATCAGCCAGAAGTAACCAGTATTAACTATTATGCAACTGGTCAATGGACAGATGCCATGATAAACAATCTGGGGCTGCGTTCCAGTCTTTAATCCTTTAGACTGGACATAAGCTAGCATAGATTAATATATCAGCCCTTTTCCTATATAGGAAAAGGGCTTTTTATATGCGGTTTATCCTGCAGGTTGTGAAGCATAATATCGAGTGCTATACTAGGTCCGCACCCAACAGTATGGATGCTCCTTTTATGTGATTTTATTCACTGGTAATAGTTGCGAGGAGGACTGCCCGTTATGATAAATGTTCGATTGAAACGCAAATTAGTGATCTGGAGCATGCTTATCATTTTTGTGATAGCCGGCATTACTTGTTGGCTGTTGTATATGAATCATATGTCAAAGCCTGGTATTGCCTATACACAAACATGGTCTACAGAGCAAGGCAAGCTGAAGCATCTGCAGATTGACTCCGATTATGAGATTGCTGTGGAATTTGAGCCCAGCATGGATGGCAAAGATAGTGTACAGCTGCATGGTGAGCTATCGCCCTATGTAATTAGAGATTTGAATACGTTAAATATCCAGCAGCAGACGCTCCATCTCCAATTAGAGCAACCTCGTTATCCAGGCAATTTGTGGAGTCGTATTCCTTCTGCACATGTTCAATACATTACGGTCTACCTTGCTGATTCACATAGTATGGAATCTGCCGAATTTCGTTTAGCTTCATCCCAGACCAATCTTACCGATGTAACTGCCGATCGGATTGTTGCGCATACTGGCTCGGGGCGTATCAAAGCTCAACAGCTAAATGGTCGTACTCAGCTTTATACTTCATCCGGTGATATTCTGGTTCAGCAATGGCAGGGCAATCAACTGAAAATGGAATCAAGTTCCGGAAATATCCGGGTTAATCAGGCGATTGGACAGGTTCACTCCTTTACCGGATCAGGCCAGCTGCATATCAACCGTCTGAATGGTGCAGGACAATTTGAATCAAACTCGGGTGATGTGGATATTACTCCGGTTCATACTGGTCATTTAGAGATTCATGCTCGTACTGGTAATGTGCTTGTACATGGTCATCTTCCCACTGCCGGAAAATATGATATCCAGTCGGAAAAAGGGATGATCCATCTGCCTTCCTCGTCTTCTACGGATCAACCCTATATGAAGATACGTACTACTACCGGCAATATAACTATTGACTGATAAAGACAGATAAATCGGCAATTTATGTACCTCTGTGTATCTATTATTCGTTAACTGGTTTTATGTATTTTGTCTCTTCAAAATGTGACTTGATCTTCCGAATATTTTGTTAATAGACTATATTTATGATTTTTATGTAAATAATAACCATTTTCTAATCTGTAATTATATAAAATATGTTATAACTAATAAAAGAAATGAAATCACGAACGACAACCTGGAGTGTGACATGACTAACGAATCCCAACAATTACGTGAATTGTTAGATGCCAACCGCAGCAGTCATATCCTTTATATGTATAATGATGCATCTTCCTATCTCGACCATCTGGTTTCTTTTATGCAAACGGGGCTGGAGCAGCATAGCTACGTGCTGATCGCTGAAGATAATGCTATTTATAGTCAGGCGATGGCCATGCTGCAGCCCCATTTGATGAGTATTCAGCATGGTCTGGTCTATCATATTGATCCTGCATCCTGCAGATCTATCTCCCCGTATGCTCCTTTTGATCCGCTTTTTGATTATTTTACCAATCATATACGTCAGTCTGAAGATGATCCGCAGTTTCCTGTATATATATGGTCCAAGCAGGAACAATCAAATAGACTTCCCGATGTTTGCGATGAAGATCAGCAAAGCGGTCAAGAGCCCCCAGCTGCAGGATCTCTTTCAAAAAGAGTGTGTATTTGTGCCTGGGATGCTCAACGATTATCAGGAACAGATCAGCTGCAGCTAATGCGGAATTATCCCTATCTGATGACTGACCAGGAGCTTGTATCTTCACCTCTGTATAATGATTTATCCACTTCTTCAAATGATGCAAACGACCAGGTAAGAAGTGCAGATAATCATTCGGATACTGTTCTAAGTTCCGGTCAATCAAGCCAAAAGCAGGAATGGCTGGAAGCCAGCCACATGGAGCAGCAGATTGCCGAGCAAACTGTACGTGCCAAAAGTGAATTTCTGGCGATGATGAGCCATGAGATACGTACGCCGATGAACGGGGTGATCGGGATGACCCAACTGCTGCTGGATTCACCGGATCTGAGTGAACAGCATCGAGAGTATGTACAGATTATTGCCAAAAGTGGTCAATCTCTGCTGACTATTATTAATGATATTCTTGATTTTTCCAAAATAGAGGCTGGAAAAACGACCCTGGTGGAAGAGCCTTTTAATATTTATCATCTTATGGCAGAGACGCTGGATATCATGCTCGTACGAGCCAAAGAAAAAAATCTGGAAGTCAGTCTGTCCATTCATCCTCATATACCGGAATGGCTAATTGGTGATCCCAAACGCCTGCGTCAGGTGCTGCTCAATCTGATCAGTAATGCTATCAAGTTTACGATGGACGGCAGTGTGAAAATCTCAGCCCGTCTGCTGGATGGCAGTATTGATCCATTGCTCATTCAATTTAGTGTAACAGACAGTGGTATTGGTGTACCTGCAGACAAAATCGATTACTTGTTCCAGCCTTTTCACCAGTTGGACAATCATATCACCCGGACTACCGAAGGTACGGGTCTGGGACTGGCTATTAGCAAAAGTCTGGTTGAGATGATGAATGGTGAAATCTGGATCGAACCATTGCCAGCTCACGGAACCCGATTCTGTTTTACAGCGAGCTTTCGCCCGGAAGAATCTCCTGCGCTGCCAGCAGAACCATTGATATCGAATAGACGTATTCAACTACGTTCACCATTAAATATTCTAATTGCCAGAGACTCTGCTTCCAGTCGGGATCAACTACAACAAACGCTGCTGAATCTGGGATATACGGCTGCTGCGGTTAGCAGGCAGCAGCTTATCGAAAGTATGAAAAAGACTGTATATCATATTGTACTGATGGATATATCGATACCTGATAGGGAGTTCGATGAGCTTCTACGTAGTATGCTTATGCATAATAACAGAGATAACCCAAAACCTTACCTGATCGGGATTGTCGCTAGAGAACAGGATACTAACAGACAGGACTTTGGCTATTCGTCCGTTCTGGATGAATACCTGATCGAACCATTATCTGCAAATCAGCTGGCCGAAGTACTGCGCAAGTATGAAGAGAAGTACGGTCAACACGGACCCGATTCTCTGAATCCATGATCAAAAAGGTCGCAGCCCTCAGGTATTCAATCCCTATCGGCTACGACCAGAATGTCCATATTTCGTGCATAACGAAGTACTTTGCGTAATATCGATTCCCTACCCCATCGTTTCCATCGGGGAGTACTGGATTGGCCCAGAAGCATCTGTGTAGCCTGATGCTTCTGGGCTTCTTCGTTGATGATTCGTGCCAGATGCGTTAGCCCTTTACAGTCAGGTTCATACTGAATATTGAATTCTCCACCAAGGCGATTCGTAAGCTTGCTGAACTTGTCTGCTTTGAGAGCCGCATCTCCAATCAGTGACTGCGGATTTCCTATATGAACATATGTGACAATCAGTCTGGCTTTGAGCCGATAGGCAATACGGAATCCTCTTCGGATCAACCGCTCTGCTTCATGATCCAGTTTCACTCCAACAAATATAATTTCTTCCCTATGCCATGGACCACGTAGCGAATCTATACGTTCCCAGGATTCGAGACGATCATCTACATCATCGGCCACTTCACGGAGAGCCAGCTCACGCAGTGCAATCAGATTACCGAGTTTAAAAAAATGATTCATTGCCTGTTCTACTTTGGCTGCAGCATAGATTTTGCCTTCTTCCAGCCGCTGCTGCAAAGTTTGTGGCGTCACATCAATCAATTCAACTTCATCTGCCAGATGCAGAATAGAATCGGGTACGGTCTCGCGGACGCGAATTCCGGTGATCTGTTCAACCGCGTCATTGAGACTTTCCAGATGCTGAATATTTACAGTGGAAATTACCGAGATACCTGCATCCAGCAGTTCCCTGATATCCTCATACCGCTTGCTGTTTCGACTGCCCGGCACATTCGTATGCGCAAGCTCATCAATGAGTGCTACTTCGGGATTACGTGCAAGTACCGCATCCAGATCCATTTCTTCCAGCTGTCGATCGCCATAACTGATTTTGCATTTGGAAATCATCGGCAAAGTAGCCGCTTGAGCAGCTGTCTCCTGTCGTCCATGAGTCTCCAGTAGCCCGATCACTACATCAATTCCCTGACGCAGCAGCTCATTTCCTTCTCTTAGCATGGTATAGGTTTTGCCGACACCTGGAGCTGCACCTACATAGACTTTGAATGTGCCGCGCTTGATCTGATCGATTTTGCGTTCGATTTCTTCGGAAGGTAACCGTCGGTAGACCTCATTTCTTTTGACTGCGCTGGTGCGTGCAGGCAGAATACGCTCACCTTCCTGCTCTGCCCGATCAGCCATCAAAAAAATATCGATATCCCGTGTATACAGCAGCAGACCATTAATAACTGAACGATTCACTATTTCCTGCCAGCGGTTCTGACGTGAATGCCCCAGTACAATTCGTGTTACCTGATGCTCGCGGGCATAGTTCACCATCTGTCTGGGGAGCATCCGCTGCGAACGAATAGGAACTTCTTCGAATACGCCGCCGATCTGCCGGGTCAGCTCTTGAAATGCACTTTTGAAGGTCTGCTCTTCTCGCGTCAGTTTACGGCTGGAATTGCGAAAGGAGACGACAAGCAGATCTCCACTAAGCCGTCTGGCAATCTGCTGACCCCGTCTGATATAGATCGATCCGTTCCAATGATACTGTGCCGATACCATAATTCGCTCGGCAGTACCGGTCGGACCGGTCAGCCCCTGCTCAGCACGGTGCTTTTCCAATGTACCGCCGACTCCCTCCGCAACCGTACGCAATGCCAGTTCGCGTAGTACAGCCAGATTGCCACGTTCAAAATAGTCACGGTCTGCACTGTTATTCAAATGACCGGCAAAATAACGCTGGAGGATAACCTCCGGCGTTACATCAATCAGACGAACTTCATCTGCCTGTTCCAATACATTGGTAGGAACAGTACATTTCACTTTACGGCCAATATATTGCCGTGCCAGTTCTGCAACTCCTTCGAGTTCGTATACATTCACAGTAACCATAATGCTGATACCATGCTGTAGTAGATGTTGAATATCTTCCCATCGGGTAGTATATTGGGCTTCTGGGCGATTATGGTGTGCCAGATGATCCACCAGCAGTACTTCGGGATTTCGAGCGATAATCTGTTCTATATTCAGATCCTTTTGCTCACTCTGCTGTCCGTCCTCTTCTATTTCGGTCCAGTGAATGCTCGGAATTCGTTCCAGATCACCCAGCTGCTGTACGGTCTCTGGTCGGCGAAGAGTAGATACCGCACACATCGCTACATCAATACCCTCCTGCTTGAGCAGCTGACCATCCCGGAGCATATGATAAGTCTTACCGGAGCCGCTGACGGCTCCAATATAGACTTTGAGTTTGCCATGATGCAATTTGGCGATCATTTGCAGCATCTCTTCCGGTGTCTTGCGCCGAAACGTACTCATGACTGGGCACGCAGCTGCTGCACCGCCAGATTCAGTTTGAGTACATTAACAGCTGGTTCACCAAAAATGCCTAATTGTGCAGAAATTGTATTTTCTTGTACCAGCGATTGCAGCTGATCCGCTTTCAGGCCGGTCAGTTGGCTGATACGGGGAATCTGGGCTGCTGCTGCCTGCGGTGTAATATCCGGATCAAGACCCGAGCCGGAATTGGTCACCAGATCGACAGGCAGTGAAGATACGGGAACGTCAGGATTCTGCTTTTGCCATGTAGCGACTGATTCTTCAATTCGTTTGCTTAAATCAGGATTGGATGGTGCATAGTTCGGTGAACCCGATCCGTTGGCATTATATTCGATGCTGGACACCCGTCCTTGGAAATAATGAGGATCGGTAAATGACTGTCCGATCAGCTCTGAACCAATCACATCGTGGTTGCTGTTATATACAAGGCTGCCTGCCGATTGATGCGGCATGGCAACTTTGGCTATTCCTGTAATGGCTAATTGATATAGTACACAGCACAGGACAAATAGTATTGCACTCGTACGTAGTGTAATCCATACATTTTTCACGTTTATTCTTTCCTTTCCGAATAGGCAGTTAATCTTGGTAGACGGTTAATATTGCTCATATACAGACAATGCTATTACAGGAATCAGACAAACCACTGGATCAACAAATCAATCACTTTAATCCCAATAAATGGCACCACTACACCACCAAATCCATAAATAAACAGGTTACGTTGCAGCAATCGGCTGGAGCTCATTGGCTTGTAGGCTACCCCTTTCATCGCCAGCGGGATCAGAATCGGAATAATAATCGCATTAAAAATCAGTGCCGACAGGATCGCTGAAGTCGGTGAATGCAGATTCATTACATTGAGCAGCTGCATCTGCGGAATAGCAACCATAAACATAGCGGGAATAATCGCAAAGTACTTGGCAATATCATTGGCGATACTAAATGTAGTCAGACTGCCACGCGTCATCAGCAGCTGCTTGCCAATCGCTACCACTTCGATGATTTTGGAAGGATCGGAATCCAGGTCAATCATATTGGCAGCTTCCTTGGCGGCTACCGTACCGCTGTTCATTGCAATCCCGACATCAGCTTGCGCCAGTGCCGGAGCATCATTAGTACCATCTCCGGTCATCGCAACCAGCTTGCCTTCAGCCTGTTCGCGGCGAATAACAGCAATTTTGTCCTCAGGTGTACTTTCGGCGATATAATCATCCACTCCTGCTTCTCTTGCTATGGTTGCTGCAGTGAGCGGATTATCACCGGTACACATAATCGTCTTGATTCCCATACTGCGCATCTGTTCAAAACGTTCTTTCATGCCTGCTTTGACGGTATCCTTGAGATAGATCAGTCCATAGATCGTATCATCTACTGCTACCGCCAGTGGTGTACCACCTGCCGAAGCAATTGCATCACTATTGGCTTGCAGGGAAGCAGGGATGGTTCCACCCTGCTCGGTCACCCAGTTTTTGACCGCATCTACAGCTCCCTTGCGCACTTTGCGTCCGTCCGGCAGATTTAGTCCGCTCATACGCGTCTCTGCCCTGAATTCGATAACTTCCGCGTCTCTCCCCAATTCCTGATCATAATTCCAATTTTGCTTTTTCATAAGTTCCAGTACGGATCGTCCCTCTGGTGTCTCATCATAGGTTGAACTGATGGCTGCCCAGTATCCTACATCCTGTGCAGCATGTCCATCGGTAGGCACGAATTCGCTTGCCATCCGATTACCGTAGGTGATCGTACCGGTTTTATCCAGAATAATAGTATTGATATCCCCGGAAGCTTCGACTGCTTTGCCTGACATGGCCAATACATTAAATCGCGTCACCCGGTCCATACCGGCAATCCCGATAGCAGACAACAGACCGCCAATTGTTGTTGGAATCAGACAGACCAGCAGGGCAATCAATACCGGAACAGCCAGATCAATCTCCAGATAATTCGCCATGAATGGCAGGGTAACAACAACCATCATGAATATAATAGTCAAGCTTATCAACACTGTGTTTAAGGCAATCTCGTTAGGTGTCTTTTGGCGTTCTGCTCCTTCGACCAGACTGATCATTCGATCCATAAAGGATTCGCCGGGATCGCTTGTAATACGTATCCTAATCTCGTCACTAATGACCATGGTACCTCCGGTCACCGAACTGAAATCTCCACCCGCTTCCTTGATAACCGGAGCGGATTCACCGGTTATGGCAGATTCATCTACAGATGCCAGCCCCTTCATGACTTCGCCATCTCCAGGAATCATTTCTCCCTGGGATACTCGCACAATATCGCCTTTACGCAGATCGGTAGAAGGTACTTCTACCGTCTTCTCACCATCAATGCGATGAGCCATAATTTCTTTTTTGGTCTTTTTGAGAGAATCTGCCTGTGCTTTGCCCCGTCCTTCAGCCAGCGCTTCGGCAAAGTTGGCAAACAATATAGTGAACAATAAAATAACAGCTACAGATATATTGAAGCCGGTCGATACGGCTTCTCCAAAAGCATTGGGCATGAAAATCAACAAAATACTGATTATCAGACCTACTTCTACTACAAACATGACTGGATTTTTCATCATTAATCTGGGATTTAATTTTATGACCGATTGCTGCAAAGCCTTGCTAATCAGTTCCCGGTTCATCACGGAAGCTTGATTTTTCATTGCTGATTCCTCCACTTGAAATGTCTCTATTTTCGCTATGCTTTATTTATCAAATAGTCATGTATACAGATCAATCGCTGAGATAGGTTACAGCTCCGTATTCGGTTGATGTTATTGGATATTCTCCAAAGCGGCTGCTCGTTCACACCTTTACAAAGTCAGCTGTTCTGCAATCGGTCCCAGTACAAGCGCCGGGAAAAACGTCAATGCCCCTACGATGACAATAGCAACTACAAATACCAAGCCAAACAGCGGCTGATCGGTACGCAATGTTCCACTAGTCTCAGGTACCGGCTTTTTCATGAGCAATGATCCGGCTACTGCCAGCAAAGTTATCATTGAAAAGTAACGTGCGATAAACATAACCACGCCGGTCGACACATTCCAGAATATCGTATTGTCCCCCAATCCCTCAAAGCCCGAACCATTATTGGCCGCAGCAGAAGTGAACTCATACAATACCTGAGTCAATCCATGATAGCCCGGGTTGGAAATGGTATCCGGGTATGCCATAAGAGCAACAGCCGTTGGTGCCAGAATCAACAATGGCTGGATCAGCAGCGTCACTGCAATCAGCTTCATTTCTCTTCCTTCGATTTTGCGTCCCAAAAATTCAGGCGTTCGTCCAACCATCAATCCGGACAGGAAAACCGCGATAATGGCATACATCAGCACGTTAAGAACCCCGACTCCCGAACCGCCAAAGACTGTATTAAGCATCATGTTCCCAATAGCGACCATACCCGCGATCGGTGTCAATGTATCATGCATAGTATTGACTGCACCTGTCTCTGATGCCGTTGTCACTACCGAATAAAAGGAAGATTGTTCTACCCCAATACGTACTTCCTTACCTTCCATCGAACCTGTACCCTGCTGGATACCAGCCTGCTGAATGAGCGAATTTCCCTGATGCTCACTCACCAGCGATATGCTCAGCATCACGATAAACATCATCATCATGGATACGAACAATACACGCCCCTGCTTATTGTTGCCAACCATTTTGCCATATGTAAATGGCAGTGAGACCGGAACCAGCATCATTAGCATAATTTGTAGCATGTTACTGATACCGCCCGGATTCTCAAATGGATGCGCGGAATTGGCTCCCATAAAGCCTCCACCATTGTTACCCAGCTCTTTGATCGCCAGGAAAGTACCCATAGGTCCTGTAGCAATCTGCTGCTGCGCTCCTTGCAACGTCTGGGCAGCCACTCCGGTCTGCAAGGTCTGCGGTACGCCAAGCCCGATCAGGATGATTGCTGCAACGCAGGCCAGCGGAAGCAGAATCCGTGTTACTGCCCGGGTCAGATCCACAAAGAAATTACCAAGCGGCTTGCCTGCCAGTCCACGAATAAATGCGATAGCTACTGCAATCCCTGTGGCCGGTGAGACAAACATCATAAACACGATCGCTGTCATCTGCGAGAATAATGACAATCCGCTTTCTCCGCTATAATGCTGAAGATTTGTATTCGTCATAAAACTTACGGCTGTGTTAAAAGCCAGATCCGGGCTCATTGCACCTATGCCTGCCGGATTAAGTGGCAGCTTATCCTGCAAACGGAAAATCATATACACTACCAGCAATAATACCGTGTTGCTGATCAATACAGCAGCTGCATACTGCTTCCAGGTCTGATTTTCCTGACGGACACCACCAATACGATAAATTCCTTTTTCCAGCGGACCAAACCAGCGATCCAGACGTCCTGGTGTGTAATCAAATGCTCTCGCAATATAACTGCCCATAGGACGAGCCAATAAAATAACGATGATTAAAGTTACTGCAATTCCGATATATGGAAGAATACTCACAACACTCGCTCCTGCCTATTTAAAATTTTTCCGGATAGATTAAGGCATAACACAGATACACCAGCAAACCAGTAATAATAATCCATAATAACCAGGTCACTTGTCATTCCCTCTTTCTCCAATGACTCGGGATGACCATTCTGCCAGTCCTCCAAGTGCGAATGCGATGAGTATTACCAATACGATCATCATGATGTCCAGCATGGTTTCGTTGCTCCTTCGTAAATAAGTTCATTTTCCTATCCATGGATTGCCAAGGACATTGTTTATCTTCAAAACGTATTATCTTTGCCAACAAATATTTACGTATTGCGCAAATGTACCACACACATATAAGTGTTTTTAAATCGTTGTTATGTGTATTGTTAGCAGTTAATCCTAGAATAAATTCCAAAATTGGCGCAAAAAAAGAAGCCTGGAGAAAAGCAGAACTTTTTCCAGGCTTCCTGACAGATCTTCTGCTTGCTGGTGCATCCATTTCATGCAGCACCAAACAAACTTTACTATCTGTTATAAGTCGGATATAAGTTCTCCCTGATACGCTGACGAGGTTAGCTGTCGGGTTCGGGCTGGAAGATTGCCCGTTCCGGAAGATTCCGGAATTCACCCCATGTCATAGACCGTATAAACTCTTTTCAGTCCTTAGGCTGCTATGACGATTGGTTCCCCCGCTTTCCATATGCAATGGAAACTAAGCGTTGTAACGTTTTCCTGTATGCTGCTCAGAGCATAATAAAACACAGAGCTCTTATACCCTGTGTCATGAATGGCACAAGTCTTACACTCCCTCTCCATCTGTGCTTACGAGGTTAGCTGTCGGATTCGGGCGGTGAGAGTCGCCCTACCTTCAGACCGATACCATGGTGATCGGCCTGAAGGATTCACCCCTTGCGGTATATAAGGTGGCTCTCACACCGCCATTATTCCCGCTTTATTGGTTCCCCCGCTTTCCGGTTAGACCGGAAACTCAGCAATTACAGAATATAAAACCCAATTATAATGACTGCCATTTACAGCAGTCGCTGATTCCAGATTTACTATTCAAATCCGGGAATCTCTAAATCCTGAAATGTATGTTACGCCTGTCCTTGCTAACTGTAAAGGTGACAGAAAAGGCAAAATGGACCCTGATAGTTCACAAATGTCTTTTTACAACAATTATTAATTTTTTATCTATCCGAAGCTCTTTATTGCTCTGCTTTTCTTTTGTTTTCGCGAATTCGACTTTATTTTCATTGATGCAAACATCTTTTTTTGCAAAAACGTGAAAATGAATATGTAATTCTTTTCATGCGTAATACAGATACTGTTCTCTTCAAAATAATAACTTGTTTCCATAATAAAAAGCCGAAGCATCTAAAATACTTCGGCAACTGTTACCTATAGGGACAAATCTGATAGATTTTGAGGGTAACTATTCAAAATGTGTCTTATCAGCGGGTATGACGAATCCAGATATTGTGCTGCTCCTCCGTCATTTCTCCAATCATTTGCGAGAAATTCACATACTGGGCAAAAGCATCCTTAAGCAGTTCAAACTGGGCAAATGTACCGGTGAACTTTTCCAGGGTCACCGAGCGGCCTATCGATTCCAGATTGCCAATCTGGCAGCCTTCCATGAGTTTGAGCTCTTTGAGTGCCGGCAAATCAGCCAACGCGGATATGTCATCAATACGGGAATCATACAAAGTAAGACTCTCCAACTGAGCATAACCACCCAGATAACGAATATGCCGATCCTGCAGCGCTCCAATATACAGCTTACGCAGTGGCAGCATGCGCCCAAGCTGTTCCCAATCTTCCTCCTGCCATTCATCGGCTCCCAAAATAGTAAGTTCACACAGCTCCGGCAAACTCGAAATATATGCAGCAGCTTCGCGAGTCGGAGCCGAGATTGCGAGCTTGTGCAGCGTAGTCAACTGGGCTAATGGAGAATAATCCTGAACTGCAGTACCGCGGCAATCCAGTTCATACAGACGTGACAGATTGGTCAGCGGTCTCAGATCCTGCACCTGGGTATCCTCAATATTCAGAATCTGCAAATAAGGCAAATTCTGAAGGGGTGACAGATCACGTACCGGGTTACGAAACAGATGCAAATTTTTCAGTTCCCGACAGCTCGCCAGCGGAGTAATATCTTCAATCTCATTGCGATTCAACAGCAGTTCACGAACCTGCAGGCAGCGGGACAATGGACTAATATCGCTTAGCTGTGCATCCGGCAAATAGATCTGATTAGCTGTTACAAAAGACTCTGCATCTCCATGACCTTCTGTAATCAGATTACGCCAGACAGGGTCCAGACTCGCAAACCAGGTATCCAGTTGCTCACTTTCTTCTCCTTCAGGCTGCTGTATAATGTCGCCCATCGCATAGGTCTGAGCATCCTTCAGTAGACGGGATTGTTCATTACGACCATACATCCAGTAACCCATACCTTCTTCTTCTACAACCGTATAATTCCCTTCACGCACCGTATCCCGCATAAAATGGATAAATGCTCCGAGGCTGGGGGCAATCACATGTTTCATTTCTTCGTCCCGGCCAAAGTTGATGATTTGGCCTGTTATGCCTTTTTCGGCAGGGTCCAGATCGATTCCAAGATGATTGCCTCCGCCATCATGACAGAATGGAATCCAGCCTTTATTGATATACTGTTCCTTGATCCAGCCGGATGGAATGGAATAATGATCGCCCAGCTCCTGATATTGCGGCTGTAGATCCGACCATATTTTCCATTCGCTCACCATATCGTCCAGACTCAAAAACTGAAGCCCAAAGAAAAGGCCGGGACCATTGCGGGATTCCCCATTATGAATATGATAGAGCTGTCTTAATTCATCCGGAAAGGTGACTCCCATTGCCTGCTCTGCCTGAGCAATCTCTACATCTCCGGCAGGCGGCAGCAGAAAGTCCTCCAGACTGTTCAGTTCCGGTCTCAAAATGGACTTGATTTCCTCGATCCATGTTCCTATCATATACAAGCCTCCTTTTTCCTAACCTAAACCAAACTCTCCATTTTTATTCATCTACACTGCACAGGCTACCTGCACCTTTCTCTATGTAGCTCCCGATCAATCCAGCAGAGCACTGCGTTTGAAAATAAGAACAACTTCTCCCAGATCTCCCTGGCTAATAGTTGTATCAAAAGAAGACACAAGCTCCCAACCATCAAACCCCAGATTGTTTAATTCCTCCTGAAGCAGACGGTCATCGACTCTGCCATTCACAAAACCGGCTGCCGGTAATTTTAATGTTTTATATTCCCACTGACTCATGGTATGATCTTCCTTTCTCCAAAACAATTCGGCTTTTGCCAAAAAGGGTATACAATGTATAAGAAATAGTCATGTATACTGAAGCATCTGCCGATTATCAAATTGTATGAATGAATCGGAATCTTGACTTATTTGAACCGATCCAACAAGCTATATTGTAACATAATAACGATAAGGAGTTACACCAGACTCGTGATGAAGACTATAGGGCTTGTCCGCCATTTCAAAGTGAATAAGGAATTCCCCATTCGGCAGATGGTGACGGTTCGCGAGCTGGTCACCTGGCTGGAGGAGTATGATGTTGCCGACATCGAAGAAGGGCAAACGGATTTGCAGGGACTGAATTGGGAGAAATGTTTTGCCAGCGATCTGCCGAGAGCACTCAAAACAGCTCAGTATATCTATCCCGGAGAGATCATTATTATGCCCGAACTGCGGGAGATTACACCGCCTACCTTCCAGACCGAACTACGCTTTCCCTTTATTGGATGGGCTGTTTTTGCCCGGATCGCCCCTCTGCTGAGCCGGCGCTACAAACGCATGGTCGCCGAGACGGAAGCCCGGATCGATCGCGCACTAGATGTCATTCTTTCTTCGGATGCCGAGCATGTACTGGTAGTCAGCCACTGGGCGTTGATGCTGTATATGCGCAAGCAGCTGATCAAGCGCGGATTTGCCGGCCCTCGAATGCGGATGGTCGAGAATGGTAAGCTGCATATTTTCCGGGATGCCGAAGCACAGGCAGCTCTGCGCCAGACCAAGCGCTAATCCGATGAAATAATCAACACGTTGTTCGTATATTCTTTGCACCTGTACAACTGAATCCCCTCGTTATATTGTGGATATTCAAACACCCTGTTCCGATAATCCGGACAGGGTGTTTTTTTATACCTATATTAGATCTTTGCTTCCATAGCTCGCCCGCTAATGAACAGATCAATCGTCTCCTGTTCATATTCACTGAGTTCTCTACCGTATTGGGCTTGCAGCCGTTCAGCTACCTGATTACGGTCATGATCTGCATTTTGTACGAGCAATGCTGTACGCTCCAGCAGAATCAGCTCCTGATTGAATCGCTCAGCATCCCAGATCTCTGCATGATGAGACAATACTATCGTATCGGCATCGTATTTGCGCAGCGACTGAATCAGCTTCAGCGTAGTCGCCGGGGTATAACAATTGGGCGTTACATGGATATTCGGATACAGTGCATCCCCAAGGAATAATACTTTGTCTTCCCGGATATAGATGATCGAAGAATCAGCGGAATGATCTCCACCGACATGTTCGATAATACAATGCACACGTCCAAGATCAAGCTCCAGCTTACGGTCAAAAGTAATATCCGGGGTAGGCAGCAGAATATCGCGTTCTTCGCCAAATTCTTTTTTGATGGCATCGGCGCAAAAAGCAATTTCAGTGCCTTCCTCTACACGCCGATCCAGATCTTCATCGGACCAGGACAGCTTCTGCATCTCCTTGATGTGCTGTGTCGTCAAGGTCTGGGCGATAATGGTTGTATTGGCCTGATTCATGCCAAATACATGATCCCAGTGCCAGTGAGTGAGTACCAGCCAGCGTGGAGAAATGTCCAGCTTTACCAATTGATCGATAAAAAGCTGGATATGGCTTGCGGAATTCCCTGCATCGATCAACAAAGTGGAACGGGTACCCGTGACAGCCGCCAGAATAGGACGATCGGTTTCCTGATAGGGAGTTAGATAATTAATATGGGAAGATAAATTCTGCATAATCTGCATAGATGGCAGCTCCTGTTCTGATTCATAGGCACCTGCACAGCGGCAAGGTGCATCTTATGATAAATTCCATAGATGGATAGCGTATTCATGGGACAGTCCGGCTTTAAATGTATCCAGACGATTAGGTATACAGGCTATTTCTATATTTCCCTATTGTACTACATCTGATCGCTGTACCCAATGGCAGACGCATCACTACAGTTCTGCTTCCCGGCTTCGCTCCATGAGTGCCATCAGTTTCACTTCTGTCGCAGAATCCTGTACAGGCGTATAAATGCTGCAGCGAAGGTCTCCACTGCCCTGTACGACCAACGAAGTCAATTCAAACAGCATCTTGCCTCCACGTGCATGACGAAATTCAATCACAACCTGTGGCGCCGAGCTGACTTTGCTGTGCTGCCACAACGAACGGAAATCAGGATAGAGACTCATCATTTCATTCAAAAACTGCTCATACCATTCATCCTCTACATACTGTCCATAATAAGCCCGGAAAATAGACAAAAAATCTCCGGCAAAATCATCCCAATTCACAGCCAGTCTGCGAAATTCCTTGCGCGCAAACAGCAAACTGATCATATTGCGCTGCGTTTCAGGAATCTGCTCGAAATCCAGAAAGACATGCCGGGCGGCTTCATTCCAGCCCACAATCTGGCAATGTCTATCGGAGACAATGGTCGGACAATATTTGAGTTGTTCCAGTATTTTGGTC
Source organism: Paenibacillus shenyangensis (assembly GCF_000346635.1). Lineage (NCBI taxonomy): Bacteria > Bacillati > Bacillota > Bacilli > Caryophanales > Paenibacillaceae > Paenibacillus > Paenibacillus shenyangensis. Next base: position 5,724 of record NZ_AOIG01000007.1, on the reverse strand, counting down.
AATGAAGGTGAAATATGAGGCAGCTCTTCGGCAATGGGCGTTACACCATGACCTTTGTCCAGTGCCAGTGAGAACAGGTAACGTCGCTCATCCGTATTCAACTGTAGCGCAGCAGCTACATTCTCCAGTACCGAAGCCGATACCTGGATATCTCGCCCTTGCTCCAACCAGGTATACCAGGTAGTACTCACGCCAGCGAGCTGCGCTACCTCTTCACGACGCAGACCCGGTGTACGGCGCCGCGTACCAGCAGCAAGCCCTACCGATGTAGGCAGAATCTTGGAACGCTGGGATTTGAGAAAAACAGATAAGGCTTGTAAGCGTGCCTGATGGTTCATAAATCCTCCTCTATACATGCATTTAAACGAGCCTGTTATTAATTATACTAGGATAAACGGTAACTTGTAATAGGATAATATACATGCAAAGATACATATAGTAATCAATACAGATACAAGGAGGAAGCAGTATGGAACGAGTGGTTATTACAGGGATGGGTATTGTTTCCCCCATCGGAAATGATGTAGATACGTTCTGGCAGCAATTGAGCGGTGGCCAATCCGGTATACGCGCTATTGAGGCTTTTGATACTCAACGATATAAAAGTACGATCGCAGGTATAGTTCAGAACTTTGATGCGGATGCTTTATTCGGTCGCAAAGAAGCTCGGCGGATGGATCGCTTTACCCAGTTTGCCATAGCAGCTGCAGATCAGGCGATCCAGGATGCCGGTCTGGATATGAATCAGGTCAATCGGGAGCGTGTAGGCGTCTATGTCGGTTCAGGCATCGGCGGAATTCAATCTTTGCTGGATCAGCATCAGACGCTTATCCAGCGTGGACCAGAACGGGTCAGTCCAACGCTTGTACCTTCAATGATCGCCAATAGTGCGGCCGCCATGATCAGTATCCGTATTGGTAGCTGGGGACCCACACTGGCACCGGTTACCGCCTGTTCGATCGGTAATACCGCGATTGGCGAAGCCATGCGTCTGATTCGCGCTGGTGATGCTGATGTTATTATTGCTGGCGGTACCGAATCGGCTACCAACGAGGTTTCTCTGGCCAGCTTTGGCAATGCGACAGCTGTCTCTACCCGCAATGAGGCACCCAAAGCAGCCAGTCGTCCTTTTGACCAGGATCGTGATGGATTTGTAATGTCCGAGGGAGCGGGTATTGTCGTACTGGAATCGCTCAGTCATGCCTTGAGTCGCCAGGCTCCCATCTATGCAGAAGTAATCGGTTATGGCGCCAGCTCGGATGCTTACCATATGGTCGCCACCCATCCGGAAGGACGCGGGGCGCTGCTGGCCATGAAGGCAGCATTGGCTAATGCCGGGATTATACCGGAACAAGTCGATGTAATCAGTGCTCATGCCACAAGTACCGTAATTGGTGATATTTCCGAGACCAAGGCTATCCGCCAGCTGTTTGGCGATCATGCCTACAAACTGCCTGTTACTGCCAATAAATCGATCACAGGTCATATGCTGGGCGCAGCAGGTGGTGCAGAAGCGATCGCACTGGTACAGACCCTGCGCCATGGCTTGATCCCGCCAACAATCAATCTGGACCATCCCGATCCGGCATGTGATCTGGATTATGTGCCCCATACCGCACGAGAAGCCGATGTACAGATTGGTCTGTCAAACTCATTTGGATTTGGTGGGCATAATGCTGTTATCGTGCTGAAGCGATACGAGGAATAGTGACGATATGCAAGAATCTGCCGGGTGCGTTTACCCGGCTTTTTCCTGTGAATCAATGTAAAAAAGCACCGGCAGATGCCGGAGCTGTGGGGATGGCTGGACAAGCAGGTTATATACGTGCAAATGGTCAGTCTACTTGCCGGGTAACAATAAGCTTATGCTTGTAAGGTTCGGCAACTTTGAGAATAGCAGGCTTGGACTCATATTCAAACCGGTGGTTCCAGTACAGCCGATCAATCAATCCCATCAGATTCAAGCGATCCCGATCGGGGTCTGTACCAATTTTCTGCCTTAGAAAACGCTGCAGCATTCTGCCATCCCGTACAAATGGATGCGGTGTCAAAAAAATAATCTGATCGGCCAGTGCAAAGCTTGGAATAAGCCATTCCATCAAATTTCCTTCCACAATCCATTCATCCTTACCGATAATATCCAGCAACAGACGTTGCCTCACAACCGGTGTATTGCGACGTCTTTTTTTGCCCTCATTACTCCAAAGGACAGATTCCAATGAATAGCTGGGTATGTCCAATCGCTCGGACAGCCTTGCAGCCAGCTCGGTTTTGCCGCTGCCGGGTGCTCCCACAATATGTATTCTTTTGGCCAACGACATAGTCACTACCTCCCCAAGATTACCCTGTGCCCGTGAACAGTGATTCGGCCGCATACCGGGAATACACTCTTCACTCTTTAATTTTTTATTTTCCATATAAGCAGCAACTATCTGGCAGCCGTATATAGCTTACTCTGCGTTCAAGCTTGTACGACTGCTGTTATTCAGCTCATGGATACTCAGAGATAGCGGCACCTTCTTTTCCTAAATATACATGTCGGTCACCCTGTATTTCAATTATTAACCAGAAGTAAATGAACATGCACCAATACATTGGAAGCATCTGCGCTGCTGCTTTGGCGCAATCCTATGTACAGCTCTCCTTATGTATACTGGAACACAATCTTTTGGACGAGCTACCACGTAAGACTGGAAATGGATGCTATAATAGTAACAGAATTTCCACAGGGAGGGAAAACGCTATGAAAAAGGATAATGAACAAATCAGTTCGAAGCTTTTTCGTTACTGGCTGAAAATTCCGCGCGTTCTGCGCATGAGTATCATACCTTTGGTCATGCTCATTATCTCCATCCTTGGCTGGATCAAAATTTTTCGTTATGGCTGGTAGGACAGCGTATCCTTTAGCAGAATCTATTCGTCTACATAATATCAGCAGAACTGGTGAAGCAGATAGTGAATCACTTCTGAATTGTACTTTTTTACAACTGAAGGTCGTTACAGAAAATTCTTTTGCCTGCTCTGCACAGTAATCTACTGAACACAACGTTGTGCATATTTTCCGGTACCGGACTGCCGGACAATTCCACTTATTCTACTTGGAACAAACAAAGGAGGGCCCCCATTATGGCCTTTGTATACTCCACAGCCCATACAGCGAATAGCAATTCCAATTCGCAGCGTTCCTGTTATTCCGATCAAATTTCGTTCAATGAAATTTCTGATCAGGGATTAGCCAGCATTTCCATACAATCGACGATAGAAAGCCCTGTACGCAAAATGTCTTTGGCTCATAGTAACACAACCTATGAAACAACAGCATCGGTAATGCAGCCTACATCTATTGATGAATCCGTCGCTCCCTTTGTCAACTCCGACAACCTTGAACTGCAGCCGCTGCTGCATAGCCTGTACAAATATTGCCTCCATCTCACTCATTCCAGCTGGGATGCAGAAGATCTGATGCAGGAAACTTGTCTAAAAGTAATGCCAATGCTCTCAGAACCTGATGCGTTCCAGAATATCAACATCAACCTTGAAGCTTATATGCTGCGTGCTGCACGTAATCTATGGATCGATATTGTGCGAAGACGTACAAACCTGCAGCACAAGCAGATTCTACTGCAGGCTGATCAAACGGATTCCAATACGGATTCAGGCTATAAGCGTCTGGAATCTGAATGGGCGGCAGCCTTGCTGCTGCATCAGTTGTCTTCACGGCAGCATGCCGTTTTTGTACTCCGCGATTTGTTTGGTTACCCGGCTGCTGAGACTGCCCGCATACTGGATACTACCGAAGGCGCAATCAAAGCGGCACTTCATCGTGCACGTGGCGTTGTAAGATCGCTGCACGATCGAATACAATCAGATGATCATATTGCCCTGCCGCTGCCTGATGAACAGGATCAGGCACTGCTGCGCAGCTACCTGGCTGCTTTTCGTAATGGTCAGGCAGAGGATATGGTTCGTCTGCTGCTCGATCCGGCTGTAGATCCAATCGCGATTGCTCCGCAGGTTATCCGGCAGGCTCGCTGTACATTGCGGCAGACAACAGCTGTACCGCCTATGTCATATTGCAGGCTTACCGGCAGCGGAAGCCGGATGCTGATGTCTGCCTGATTTCAGGAGATGATTCCAATGGTACCTATTCCCTATGTTGTTGAACAAACCGACCGTGGCGAACGCAGTTATGATATTTATTCCCGTCTGCTCAAAGACCGGATTATTATGGTCTCCGGCGAAATTGAAGATCATATGGCCAACGTTATTGTGGCCCAGCTGCTTCATCTGACTGCTGAAGACGCAGACAAGGATATTCATATGTATATCAATTGTCCAGGTGGTTCTATTAGTGCAGGCTTTGCTATTTTTGATACAATGCAATTTGTGAAGCCGGATATATCTACGATTTGTACCGGTATGGCTGCGAGCTTTGGCACTATTCTGCTGGTTGGCGGTACTCCTGGCAAGCGAATGGCGCTACCGAATAGCGAAGTAATGATCCATCAGCCTCTTGGTGGAGCGAATGGTCAGGCATCCGATGTGCTTATTTATGCCGATCGTCTAATCCGCAGCCGTCACAAGCTGAATCAGCTGCTCGCTGACCATACCGGTCAACCGCTTGAACGTATTGAAAAGGATACAGATCGCGATTTCTTTTTCACCGCTGAAGAAGCACTGGAATATGGTCTCGTAGACCAGATTGTAACGCGTTTATAAGCGTATAATAGACGACGATAACTGGCTTGGCTATTCAAAAATTCAGAAATAGTATGCTCTCTATGCCTTTCAATATAAACTACAAAAAACAAAATCAAAAAACCAGAAGAATCCTTTGAGGGTTCTTCTGGTTTTTGCATTGTATTCGTTTGTCCTGTTACACCTTAATAAAACAATTCCGATCTCCCAGCCATAGCAACATTGATTTACAAAATACAGATTACTAGTCATATACCTACTGTGCAAAACAGACTATTTTGTCGTTACTTTTAAAGTTTCTGTGCTCGCATTATATGCAATGCTTGCGCCAAGACCTCTGGCAAATACCTGCGCCGGCACATAGGTTACTCCTTCAATAACTACTGGAGCAATATCAATCGTAGTTTTTTTACCGTTATAATATATCGTTTTACTGCCTATCGTCAGCGTCATTTTATATTTATCTTTACTAACTCCTATTGCTCCAGCATCTGCGTTAAATGTTAATTTTGCGCCAAGCGCTTCTGCGATTTCTCTTAACGGTACCAGGTTAGAATCTTTGTATAGTACAGGATCGCTGGCAAATTGTACTCTTGTTCCATTTACATACACTTTTAGACTGGAGACCTGATATTGGGGCACAGTGGGTTGAACTGCAGGAGCTGTATATGTATTGCCCGAAGAATGATCAGACGATGTAGAGCTGTCGGAGCTTGTCGAACCTCCATTATGATAGTGATATTCTCCATTGGCTAGTCCCCACTTGGCACAGTTTGTACGACAATAATGTCCTCCATTTGAATCCGTACGACCGGGATGGGCAGAAACTGTCAAGCTGACAGACAGAAAAAAAATAATTATGCATACAGATATTAATGATTTAATTATGATAAAAACCTCCTTTAATATAGTTTATATATCATCATATCAGCAACTTACCTAATATTCCATTATTTTCATTATATAATTAATAATGTATTAAAAGAGTGCCTCAACGGCAAAAAGAGACCTGTATATACAGGTCTC